>NZ_SJOT01000023.1:0-45918 GCF_012027795.1 Megasphaera sp. SW808 | reverse complement strand
TCGTCTGATGCGGCAGTTTTTTTGTAAAAAACTCAGCCTCCTCCATGAAACTTTTTTATAGCAGCTTTTTATCGTTTACGAAATCAATGGCATAGGGTATGCTTAAGGTAACGACACTACTTTTTAAGGAGGCGACGGAGATGAAAGTTATGCGAAATAAAGACGGAGGCTTTGGACGACGTTCCATCTTTTTGCTGCAGGGCTGCCTTATGAAAGCCGCTGCGGCAGCTGCCCTGACGGCGGGTATGGCTGTCCTGCCGGTCAGTGCAGCCGAAGGGGATCTTCAGCCTGTGCCGAAGGTAGTCACGGCCTTGGCCTATGAGAAGGAGGACAGGGACATCGCTGTTTCAGTGAAAATTCCTGAAATACACTGGGGGCTTTCTGTCTCCGCTGCCCGGCAGAAGCAGGTAAACGCCGGCATACGCCGCTTGTGCGAGCAGTATGCTGAAGAAACAGAAGACTGGGCCCGGCAGTACCGTAAGGCCTTTTTGGAGACCGGCGGCAGCGAAGAGGAATGGAAAGGCCACGGCATAGCGGTTTCCGTCGGGTACGAAATCCTGGCGCAGACAGACAACTACTTATCCCTGAGAATTATGGGAACAGACAACTGGAGCCGTGCCCACTATCGGGCGAAATACTATACCTTCGACTGCCAAACGGGAAAGACCGTCACGCTGAAAGATATTTTGGGAGACGAATATCAGACCATTGCCGACGTCAGCATCCGGCGGCAGATGGATCGCCGCTGGAACGGCGGAGGCTCTTATGGGACCTTTGCGGGCGTAGACGCGGATACGCCCTTTTACGTCAATGAAAAGGGCAACCCCGTCGTCGTCTTTTCCGCTTATGAAATCGCTCCGGGCAGCGAGGGACGGCCGGAATTTGAAATCATCAGGCCCTATGCCGTCGACAGCCTGTCCGAATTGACAGGGCTGCTGGGGATGAACGACGAGGACACGGCGCGGCTCTTTGGCGGCGGCCGGGAAAATTGGTCGGCAGACCGCACGTTTTTCGTCGGCCGGACCTATGAAATCATGCTGCATGGACAGCCTTGCCGCCTGTTTACGATCTGCAGCAGGGATAAGATTGTAGAGGCCGTATCCTTGTGGGTTATAGGCGGAGAACGGCCTGTGACGGAAAGGGACGCTGCGGCATGGGCTGCCTATGTCACGGCCATGATGGGGACGGAGCCGACGCTGGACCCTGACATTTCTGAAGGCGGAAGCCGCAACCGCCGCTGGCATGGGAGCGGACTCATTGCCGTCCTGCACCAGATGCCCGATATTCTTACGATTTCTATTCAGCCGGCCGTCGGCGAGCTGCATTGACGCTGACTCCTGAGAAGGAAGCCGGCTGCATAACCGCATATAGCAGACGTAAAAAACGCTGCCGCGCCAAGAGAATTTCCTGACGCGGCAGCGTTTCTGCATGATCTGTATATTTATCTTTCTTTAGAACGAATTCGTTCCATCTGTTTGTACGAGAACACGCCGGTCCGTCCGATGAGGGCGTAGTACAGGGGAATGGCCGCTAGGGCGATGACGGCGGCTCCGAAGTAGACGCTGGAAAACCCATAGGCCGGCACGAGGCTTCCCAGCATGTAAGGCCCGACGCCGACGCCCAGGTCGACGAAGATGAAAAAGGTCGACGTAGCCAGGCCGATGTGGTCTTCCGGCACGCCGTGGATTGCCAGGGCCTGTCCGGACGAGGTGACGGTGCTGTAGCTGAGGCCGAGGAGCACGCCGCCGATGGCAAAGAGGGCATTGCTTTCAGCAAGCCCGACGGCAGCCATGCACAGGGCTAAGATGACCAGCGTCGGATACATGACGGCGTCACCGCCGTGGTGATCCAGAAAGCGCCCGATAATGGGCCGGCTGAAAAACGACGTGACCGAATAGGTACAGAAGAAAATGCTGCCGGCAATGGCCAGATTCAGGGAATTCGTATAGGCTCCGATGAAGCTGAGCACCGTAGAATAGCCGATGCCGCAGAAGAAGGAAATGATGGAAATGGGCAGGGCCTGTACGGAAATGAAGCTGTCCCAGCGCAGGGATTTGAGGGCCGCCCTGTCGGCTGCCGTACAGACGTGCTCCGGCGAATGGATGGCGGCAGCCAAGGCAAAGGTCAGCACGGCCAAGCCGATGCACACGTACACGTTCAAGTAGTAGTTGCCGCCGCTGCACAGGGTCATGCCTAAGAAGGGGCCCGCTGCCGAAGCCAGCGTGTTGCCCAGGGCGTAGTAGCCGATGCCTTCGCCGCGCCGCTTCGGCGGGACGATGGCCCCGACGATGGTGCTGGCCGCTGTGGCGGATATGCCGTAGGCCGCGCCGTGGAGGCAGCGGATGACCAGAAAGGCCGTCAGCGAGTGGACGGGGAAATATAATAAGAGTCCCAGCATGTACATGCTCGTGCCGACGAGTAAAGCCTTTTTGCGGCCCAAGGCATCGATGACGTGGCCTGTGACGATGCGGGACGATAAAGCGCCGATGATGAAGATACCCGACGCCAGCCCAGCCTCGCTGACCGTCGCATCCCAGGTGTGGATGGCAAACTGGGTCGACCACAGCATGAGCTGGTACATGATGACGTAGAGGAGAAAGTTGATGCATACATCAATGGTAAAATCTTTAGTCCATAGCCTGTCGCGCACGACAAGACCTCCTTTGCAAGACGCCCCAGGGGCCGACGGAAGCTTTTAAAAGAGATACTTCGTATCGTAGCTCAGATCCATATACTGGGCGATCGTTTCGTCGTCGAAGCCGTATTCTTCCGATTTGCGCATCCACGAACCGACGCGCATCTGCATCTTCTTTTTGGCCGTTACCGGCTCTTCGTACTCGATGCGCAGCATACGGGCCGCTTCCGATTTGTCTTCGACGCGGACGAAGAGACCGTGGCGGAAGGTCAGCTCGTAGACCTTGCGGAAGGCGTGGGGCAGCTGAAATCCGAAGGGGACGAAATATTTGTCGATGAAGCCATTTGCGATGAGGATAGAGCCGGAGTAGTCCATGACATGATTCAGGTCGTACTTCAGGTCTCCTGCCGGCGAGTTGAATGGGACGGGCTTTATGCCGTCGATAGCCGGCGGTTCCATGCCGTTGTTGTTGGTCAGCAGCTTGTGGAGGGTCAGCATTTTCTCATCGTTAAAGCCGAAGATGGCCGTGTAGCCCCGCAGGCACGCTTCGTTGTACATGATGGGATGCAGGCCGAACTCTTCGATATTGAAAAAATCTTCTACGTATTCGACGGCGACGATGCTGAGCTTGAAATCGGCGAAGTCGAAGCCGTCAAAAAACTGAGCGCGCATGGCAGTTCCTCCTGTTTATAGGCGCCGGCCCCGTCTGGGGGGCGCGAGTTTAATCGGCAAAAACCGGGGCGTTGTTTTCAAAGCGGGCGATGCGGGCCAGCGATTCGACGCGCAGGCCTTTGGATTCCAAGGTTTGTCGGCCGCCCTGGAAGGTCTTCTCGACGACGATGCCGATGCCGGCGACGGAACAGCCCGCCTGGGCGGCGATTTCGGCCAGGCCTACGGCAGCGGCGCCGCTGGCCAGGAAATCGTCGATGATGAGGATGGATTCGCCGGCGTGGAGATAGGATTTACCGATAGACGCCGTATACGATTCTTCCTTCGTATAGGAATAAATCGACGCCGTGTACTGCTCGCCGCTCGTCAGGAGCGATTTCTTCTTGCGGGCGAAGACGACGGGGCAGTTGTTCATGGCCAGCGATACGGCGTAGGCTACGGCGATGCCGGACGATTCGATGGTGACAATGCGGTCTACAGGGACATCCTGAAATAGACGGGCAAATTCCTGGCCGACGTGGTTGATGAGCGTCGTGTCGATTTGCTGATTTAAAAAGTTGTCTATCTTTAAAATGCGGTTGTCGATGATGATGCCGTCCTGCAGGATGCGCTGTTTCAATTCGTCCATTACGAACCCTCCTAGTAATTATGAAAGTCAAATGTAAACGTACACGTTTAGAATAGTAACAGTCTAATACGAAACCCCAGTCAAGTCAATAATAGAGCTGAATTTCTAATTTACTTATGGAAATAAAACAGGTATACTAGGGGTAGCATTCGATTATGTATATCTTTTTAGGGAGGTCATGACATGCAGTCTATTCGACGTTTGTATGTTGCCAAAAAAGGCGTGTTTGCCGATGAAGCAAAACGCATGCTTGCTGATTTACAGGAAAACCTGCTTATCAAGGGGTTGACCGATATTAACATATTCCACCGCTACGACGTGGCCGGCTTGGACGACGCCGCCTTCGAAGCGGCGAAAACCATGATTTTCTCCGAGCCCCCGGTAGACGCCGTATACGATGAACTGCCTGTCAAAGAAGGCGACACGGTGCTGGCTATCGAATACCTGCCCGGCCAGTACGACCAGCGCGCCGACTCGGCCATGCAGTGCCTGCAGATGCTGACGATGCAGAACGACAGCCTCGTCCGCACCGCCCGGGTCGTCGTATTGTCGGGAGACTTGTCCGACGAAGACGTCGCCGCCATCAAGCATTACTGCATCAACCCCGTCGAAGCCCGCGAAGCGTCCCTCGACCCGGTAGACACCCTGGAAATGGCCTGGGAACAGCCGGCAGATGTCGCCGTCATCGAAGGCTTTACGACGATGGACGACGCCGCGCTGAAGGAATTGTCGGCTCACATGGGCCTTGCCATGAGCTTTGACGATCTGAAGTTCTGCCAGACCTATTTCGGCGAAGAAGAAAAGCGGAATCCGACGGTAACGGAAATCCGCGTCATCGATACGTACTGGTCCGACCACTGCCGCCATACGACGTTTATGACGGAACTGACAGACGTCGCCTTTGAAGACGGCAAGTTCACCGCGCCTATCCAGCGGGCCTACGAAGCGTATAAAACGACGCGGGAAAACCTGAACCGCAAGAAACCCCAGACCCTCATGGACATGGCGACTATCGCCGTCAAAGAGCTGAAGGCTGCCGGCAAGCTCCAGAACCTCGACGAATCGGACGAAATCAACGCCTGCACCATCATCATCCCCGTCGACGTCGACGGCGTGGAAGAAGAATGGCTTCTCCTGTTTAAAAATGAAACCCATAACCATCCGACGGAAATCGAACCCTTCGGCGGTGCGGCGACCTGCCTGGGGGGCTGCATCCGCGATCCCTTGAGCGGCCGCTCCTACGTATACCAGGCTATGCGCGTTACCGGTGCCGGCGATCCCCGTCAGGCCGTCAAGGATACGCTCAAGGGAAAGCTGCCCCAGCGCACGCTGACGACCGGCGCGGCCAAGGGCTACAGCTCCTACGGCAACCAGATCGGCTTGGCGACGGGCGAAGTTAAGGAATATTATAACCAGGGCTTCGTAGCTAAGCGCATGGAAATCGGCGCAGTCCTCGGTGCAGCGCCGCGCTGCAACGTCGTCCGCGAAGCGCCCGTCCCCGGCGACATCATCATCCTTCTCGGCGGCAAGACCGGCCGCGACGGCTGCGGCGGCGCGACGGGCTCGTCGAAAAAGCACACTGTCGAATCCCTGGAAACGTGCGGAGCTGAAGTCCAGAAGGGCAACGCCCTGACGGAACGGAAAATCCAGCGCCTCTTCCGCCGCCACGAAGTGACGGTCCTCATCAAGCGCTGCAATGACTTCGGCGCCGGCGGCGTGTCCGTCGCTATCGGTGAATTGACCGACGGCCTCGACATCAACCTCGACAAGGTTCCGAAGAAATACGAAGGCCTCGACGGCACGGAACTGGCTATTTCCGAATCGCAGGAACGCATGGCCGTCGTCGTCGCGCCGGAACACGTCGACGAATTCATGAAATACGCCGCAGAAGAAAACCTCGAAGCAACGATCGTCGCCGTTGCGACGGATACGAAGCGCCTCGTCATGCACTGGCGCGGCCAGAATATCGTCAACATCACGAGAGCCTTCCTCGATACGAACGGCGTAACTCAGCACCGCAAGGCCTTTGTTACGGCTCCGGAAGATGTGGACTTCTTTACGGCTCCGGAAGTAACGGATGTCGCCAAAACGTGGCTCGATACGATGGGAACCCTCAACATCGCTTCCGAACAGGGCCTTGCCGAACGGTTCGACAGCACTATCGGCGCCCGTACGGTCCTCATGCCTTTCGGCGGCAAATACCAGAAGACGCCCGTTGAAGGCATGGTCGCCAAGATCCCCGTCATGAACGGCAAGACGACGACGGCCAGCATCTTCACCCACGGCTACGACCCCGATCTGGCGATTTGGAGTCCCTTCCACGGCGCGCTCTACGCTGTCGTTCAGTCCATCGCCAAGCTGGTGGCTCTCGGCGGCGACCGCAAGAAGGTTTATTTGACCATGCAGGAATTCTTCCAGAGCCTCGGCACGAACGAAAAAGCCTGGGGGCAGCCTGTCAGCGCCCTCCTCGGCGCGTATATCGCCCAGAAGGAAATGGGCGTCGCGGCTATCGGCGGCAAGGACAGCATGAGCGGCACCTTCGAAAACTTGACGGTTCCGCCGACTCTCGTATCCTTCGCCATCGTTCCCGAACATACGAAGAATATCATTTCTCCTGAATTTAAACAGCCCGGCAACGCCGTGCTCCTCTTCGACCTGCCCCGCGACGGCGAAGGCGTGCCCGATTTCGACGCCTTCAAGGCGAACTGCGACTTCCTCCACGAAGCCGTAGTCGCCGGCAAGGTTAAGGCGATGCATGCCGTCGGACAGGGCGGCGTCGCCGCGGCTATCGCCCAGATGGCCTTCGGCAACGGCCTCGGCGTAGAAATCGACAGCTCCTTCAACGTCCAGGAACTCTTCAATCTCCGGTATGGCGCAATTATCGTTGAAACAACGACAGACAATGCTGTAGAGTGGGTTCGCCGCGACAACGTGCGCCGCGTCGGCCTGACCCGCGGCAACGGCCTTATGGAAATCGGCGATGTGAAGATTGCCTTAGCCGACCTGCAGAAGGCTTGGGAAGAACCGCTGAACGGCGTATTCTCCATCAAGAGCGAAAGCGGCGAAGGCGACGCCGAGCTGCCCTTGTTCACCACCTACGGCCCGCGCCGCAGCGAATCCTTCGGCAAGCCCCGCGTCTTCATCCCCGTATGCCCGGGCACGAACTGCGAATACGACTCGGCCGAAGCCTTTGAACGGGCCGGCGCAGTAGCGGACGTCATGGTTCTGCGCAACAACACGGCACAGGATTTGGCCGAATCGATCGACGAAATGGCCAAGCGCATCGCCCAGGCCCAGATCATCATGTTCCCCGGCGGCTTCAGCGCCGGCGACGAACCGGAAGGCTCGGGCAAATTCATTGCGACACTGTTCCGCAACCCCGCTCTTACGGAAGCCCTCGAATCGCTCCTGTATCAGCGCGACGGCTTAGCTCTCGGCATATGCAACGGCTTCCAGGCCCTCATTAAGCTGGGCCTTCTGCCTTACGGCCACGTACAGCCCTTGAAGGCCGACAGCCCGACGCTGACGTACAACACCATCGGCCGTCACCTGTCCCGCATGGTCGACACCAAGGTCGTGTCGGTCATGAGCCCCTGGTTCAGCAACGTCACGGCCGGCGACGTCCACACCGTGGCTATTTCCCACGGCGAAGGCCGCTTCGTCGCATCGCCGGAACAAATCCGCGAATTAGCTGCCAAAGGCCAGATCGCCACGCAGTACGTCGACCTGTCCGGTAAGGCGACCTACGACAGCGAATACAACCCGAACCAGTCGGTCCTCGCCGTCGAAGGCATTACCAGCCCCGACGGCCGCGTCCTCGGCAAGATGGCCCATACGGAACGGTTCAGCGCCGACGACATCTTCGAAAACATCAGCGGCAACAAGCTCCAGCCCATCTTTGCTGCCGGCGTAGCGTATTTTAAATGAGATAAATAAAAGTATAAGTAAAGCCCCTGTCTCTATCTGAAGAAACAGGGGTTTTATGTTTTGCAATGAATACATTTAATCTAATAGCGCAGATTGGGTATCTAAGAGATATAAAAAATATGTTAAGCTGAGCATGTCGGCAGAACCTCCGGGAGAAATATTTAGTTTGACGAATTGTTTATCAATGGCCCAAATTTTTTCCTGCCAATCGGGCGTGTCAAATATATTTTCATGTAATGCCTTTTTAGCTGTGTTTTGCACCCAATGTAGCGTTTCTAAATGAGGCTGTCTATGCAAAATAGTGGTATCATCTACTGTTGTCATTAACGCGAATAGCGTTTGTATTAATGCCAACCGCAGCGGTTTCCCTTTGACAAGAGCTTTCTTTAAGGTCGGCAGACCTTGATTTACAACGGAAGGAAAACCGGCTGCAGCTTCTCCTCGTACTCCTTTAATCTTAAATTCTTTGAATGCCTGAATTCCTGCCGATGCACAAGATGACGGCTGGAAAAAATCTTTAGAAAGCGGGGGCAGAATTTGAGGGACGGTACGTAAAATGGATAGTGAATTGATAGGTAATTGCAACCTTTTCATGTAACCAATCGTTCCAAGGACAAGGCCCATAGAAAAAATGATACCCTTATGCGTATTGATTTTTTCCGTTGAGGAATACATTGCCGATTCTGCAAGAAGGCCTATTTTTTTTAAAAGAGGAAATAATTCTTGTTTTGACGTAGCAAACTGTAGTCCGGCATCGTAAAAATTTGCAAAGTATGAGGATAAACTGGCGCTGCTGTTTAAAAATGTAAAAAAATCCATATCAGAATGGGAACCGGGATGCAATGGATCAACTAAACCTGGTGAAGGATAAGAAGCAGCCTCATACAATAAAGAACGAACAGCTAATGCGCTTATCTTTTTTGCTGTTTCAGAAGTTTGATTACATAATAATTCTACTTGAAAATCTAACAATAATTCTTGGACTTTTTGCAGAATTTCATTTCTGGTATGAGTGTGGTTGCGCATACAAGTTACGGCCCGCTCCTGACAAAGAAAACAAGTACGGCCTTGGCGTCGTGAAAGAAGAGAAACGGCCTTCTTATTATTCGCGTAGATGTCGATATCTAATAATCGGGAGTACGGAGAGTTTTCTTCTATCTGACTAGAAATTTCTTTTAAATGAAGGGCATTAGCAGATGATACGAATAATCCGCTGGGACCATCTGGGTCGTAGTAAATTTGTTCATGACATAGTGAGGGAATTTTTTGGTGAATAGACTCTATGCCTTTGTAAAATAATTGCTGTGCTGAGAAGCTATTTTTGTATGGTTCTGGAATAGCTAGTGTCAGTTGAATGATTGCATAATTTGGATATTGACTATGCAGTATATTGCGGCGTTCTACGCGCATTTCATTATATGCCAAATGAGCTGTTAGCGTTGTCATGCCAGTGAGTCCTTTCTTCATACTTTGCCAGGACGGCAGCGTAAGTGTTTTTTTGTAAATAAGACAGTGTAGATGCTGGAACTAACTTTTCCAGTATTGCCCAATTTTGATTTTTCCAATGCATTCGGACTGCCGATGCAGATATAGGAGCCCCGTTATATTCGACGCGAGGAATTTCTTTTACTTCAATATGAGATTTTTCTAATATATGTTGTAATGTTTGATTGTATGTTTTGGTTACTATGTCTTGTGGTTCTGTTCCGATATACCGGGCTGATATATGAAGTAACGGTGCAATTTTGTGTGCGAATAGAGAGGCATCTAACAATGTTTGCGCTAAAAGCTTATCGCTGCTTTTTAAGAAATATGACGGAAATGTTCCCTGGGAAATGATATAAGGGCCGCTGGGACATAATTTTATTTGCGGGCGATTTTGTAGGTCTTCCAGCATGAGTCGATAGCGGTCTGCAAAGGGTAACATAGAGCGGTTTTCTTCGACGACAAAGATAAGGACATTTTGTTCATTTTCAGTTGCCCGCTCAATGAGATATTTATGGCCTAGCGTGTAAGGATTACAGTTCATGACGATAGCTGCATAGGAATCTGTTGAAGATAGATTATTTTCACGAATAACGCGACGGCACCATGATTCAGGCGTTTGCTGTCCGAATTCGAGCAGGGCTACATAGGGAGAGACTTGTTCAACTAACCTAAAACCAGCGTTGCAGAAAAGAGAAATATTTTGAGGTTTTGTAAATAATTGGAAATAAAATATGTGTTTGGATGCGCCGTAAGACATAATGGCCGATAATAGTGCTGTTGTTAATCCTTGTTTTTGATATGCGGGATTTACGGCAACGTTATGAATAACATGACCGGAAAGAGAGGCAGTGCCAAGTAATTCATCAGTATCCGAATGATATGCGCCAATGCAGTAATCAACGCCGTATTTATTATAAGTGAGATTCATTTTTGTAAGGAAGACTGCAAGTTCATCATAATCGGCGGCATGAGATAAAAAGATTTCTCGGAATGCAAACATGGAAATTCCTCCTTTAAAGTTTGTATTAATTACTGCCGTATATATAAAGTATATCGAAATTTTAAACTGGATGTTGATTACATAAGTTACATATATAAATTTATATATTCCATATGTGATAAAATAAATACATCAAAATACGGTATAAATTAATACCTTTAGAAGGGATAGTATGCATCTAAGGACAAAGCTCATTTTATTAGTCGCACTAACGTGGCTTTTATCAGCTTCCGTTATGTATTTGCTTTTATCATCTAATGAAAATAAGTATGTAAAAGAAGAGGTAGCTAATCGAGCAAGATCTATTACGAAAATTGTGGCTCTATTACCAGAATTACAGAATTGGATTATAGATCCAGATAAGCACGAACAAGTGCAAGAAATGACGGAGACCTTAAGAAAGGAAACAAATGTAGATTTTATTGTAGTTTTTAATAACGATGGAATTAGATTGTCTCATCCTAATGTAAAGAATATAGGAAAGCATATTGAAGGAAACGATGAATTAAATGCATTGAATGGAAAAGAATATATTTCGGTGGCTAAGGGAAGTTTAGGCGAATCTATTCGTGCATTTTCTCCAATATATAAGGATGGAAAACAAATTGGCGCTGTTGTTACAGGCGTTTCTATGAATGCTGTAGAAGCGGCGATACAAAGACGAAATATGCAGATGTTAGGCGGCGGAATGTTGGTTTTATGCATTGGAATCGTCTTAACTGTAGTTGTTTCAAGAAAAATTAAAAACTCCTTATTGGATATGGAACCTCAAGAATTGGCGCGAATAACTGTAGAAAGAAATGCCGTAATTCAATCCGTCCATGAAGGCGTCATTGTTATTGATAAGAATGGGTATTTACAGATTGTAAATGAAGAAGCAAAACGCATTTTTGCTAAAGGAGGCATTACCGGAAACCTTGTCGGATGTTTGGCGGCAGATGTAATTCCTCATACGCGTATGATGGATATCGTTCAATCAGGGAAAGTAGAATTAAATCAAGAACAAAAAATTAATACTGTTGTTATCTTAACGAACCGTGTTCCGCTAATCGTTGAGGGAGAAATTGTAGGAGCTATAGCTACTTTCAGAGATTTTAAAGAAATATGGGAATTGTCAGAAGAATTAACCGGTGTAAAGAATTATATAGAAGCATTGCGCGTCAGAGCGCATGAATACCGTAATACGCTTCATGTAATTAATGGATTAGTCGCCAATAGAGAATATAATAAATTAAAAGAATACATTCAAAGCTTGGCGCTGACGGATGCCACAGAGTTTGAGGAAATCAGCAGGCAGGTAAAAGATCCTGTTATTTTATCTTTTTTGCAAAGTAAGCGTAGCCGAAGCAGGGAGTTAAATACAGAGCTTATATTTGATAGTAACATGAAAATTCCTAACATAAAAAAGTTAGAATTTAGAAATGCTATTATTACGATTTTAGGAAATTTAATAGATAATGCAATGGAAGCGGTGCAGTTATCTGAGAAAAAACAGGTCAAAGTAAACGTATATCAGTCCGACGGCTGGTACATCGAAGTAATTGATACCGGATGCGGCATACAGGACGATGTGAAGAAAATACTGCAAAAGGGGTATTCTACAAAAGGGAAAAATCGAGGCTTGGGGTTATATTTGATTGCTAAAATAGTATATCGATTCAATGGGAAACTAGGGATACAGCCTAACCTTCCCCAAGGAACAATTTTTTCTATTTATTTACATCCAGAATAAAAGAAAGGGGGAATATGAAGTGATTCAAGTTTTAATTATCGAAGATGATCCGATGGTTGCGGAAATCAATACGCGATATTTGCGAAGAGTAGACGGTTTTGATGTCATGGGCGTAGTCAAGAATGGCTTAGAAGCTCTTGATTTTCTAGAAAAGCATCAAGTTGATTTAATCTTATTGGATGTCTTTATGCCTAAAATGGATGGAATTACGTTTTTAATAAAATTGAAAGCTAAGTATCCAGAAATTGACGTTATCATGATCACAGCTGCTCAGTCGAAAGAACATGTAAAGAGAGTTCTTTCGCATGGAGTTATAGATTATATTATAAAACCTTTTACATTTGAACGGCTAAAAGCGACTTTGCTTTCTTATATGGAAAGAAGGAAGATTTTGCAAGATAACAGTGATTTTGATCAATCTATTTTGGATGCAGCGTTTTTTAAACAACGAGTTGATGCGACTTCCTGTGATTTGCCAAAAGGCATAGAGAAACAGACGCTTGATAGAGTCAAATACGAATGCAGTCAGAAAGAATCCCCTTTCAGTACGCAAGAGATTGCAGACGCCGTGGGTATTTCCAGAATATCTATAAGAAAATATTTGAATTATATGGAAACGCTGGGTTTGGTGTATGGAACTCTTACCTATCGCCCTAAAGGAAGGCCTATCTATATGTACACATACTGTAAGAAGTAATAATTATAATGGTTACAGAAATTACATAAATATTACCTATGTTTACAATTCTATAAACCCCTTTCGAGAAATGATATAGTGAAGCCATCAAATCATTCCGAAAGGGGTTTTTATTATGAACGAGGTAAAAAAAAGTTGTATGTCATTCAAAATCGGCGTACTTCCTTTACCAGTGTATGTGGTCTTAGCGGCGCTTATCTTCTTTGCCACACTGTATGGGAAACTTCCGGCCGATATGATTGGCGGTATCGCTATCATGATGATCATGGGGATGTTGTTAGGCGACATAGGGTTAAGAGTTCCTATTTTAAAGGATATTGGCGGCCCGGCAATTTTATCGATTTTTATCCCCTCCTGTTTAGTTTTTTATGGCCTTCTGAATCCTACGGCAGTTAAAGCGATAACGGCTTTTACTAAAGGCGCTAATTTTTTATACTTCTATATTTCCTGTTTGGTTGTCGGCAGTATTTTGGGAATGGTACGAAAATTCTTAATTCAAGGATTTTTAAGGATGTTTGTTCCCTTAATTATTGGAACGATTGCGGCGTGTACCATTGGTACTAGTGTCGGCGTCGTCTGTGGAATGGATGTATATCACGCCTTTTTCTTTATTGTGATACCGATTTTGTCCGGCGGTGTCGGTGAAGGAATTCTACCCTTGTCTGTAGCATATTCAGAGATTTTAAATCAGTCTCCTGAACAGTTTTTAGTACATTTCGTCCCGGCGGCAATGTTAGGTAACTTGTTTGCTATTATGCTGGCAGGATATTTGAAAAAGTTGGGAAATAAACGACCAGAACTGACTGGCAACGGCGTTTTAGTAAAGTCTGGAGACGATTTGAATTTAGTAGATGTGAAAGCAGCTGATCAGCCGATTGATATAAAATTAATGGGCGCAGGGCTGATTATTGCATGTAGCTTTTATGTTGGGGCTCGGTTATTAAATATGGTTATTCCCATTCCCGCACCGATTTTGATGATTATTGGGGCGGCAGTTGTCAAAGCGATAGGTATTATGCCTTCGCAAATGGAACAGGGAGCTAATCAGCTGTATAAATTTGTTTCCGGCAACTTAACGTGGGCATTGCTGGTTGGCGTAGGCGTATTGTATACACCTTGGAACGATGTGGTAGCCGCAATTACGCCGGCATATATTCTTACTGTATTGGGCACGGTATTAGGTATGGTTGGTTCAGGATTTTTCACTGCCAGATTTATGAACATGTACCCTGTCGAATCGGCTGTTGTTACGGCTTGTCACAGCGGGTTAGGCGGAACGGGCGACGTTGCTATTCTTTCTTCGGCTAATCGAATGGAATTAATGCCCTTTGCACAAATATCTACTCGTCTTGGCGGTGCGTGCACAGTAATTGTAGCGACGATATTAATGCGGATGTTAACTTAATAATACTGGGAGGTGCTTCTCATGAAAATGGGGCAAGCAGGAACATTGGAATCGAACGATATTATCATTACGGTGTCAGAAGCGGAGAAAGGTTCGGGCATACAAGTAGAATTGACAAGTATTGTATTGCCGCAGTTTGGACAAATGATTCGTCATACTTTGGAACGAGTTTGTCAACATGAAGGTGTTACGGATGTTTTGATTACTGCGTCAGATAAAGGGGCGCTGGATTATACGATAGCGGCTCGATTAAAAACGGCGTTGCAGCGAGCTGGAATGATATAAGGAGGCGGCATCGATGAGAAGAACGTTATTATTTTTACCAGGAAATAATCCAGGGAATGTACAAAATGGGGGAATCTTTGGAGCAGATGGGATTATATTGGATTTAGAGGATGCCGTTTCTCCAAGTGAGAAAGATTCAGCGAGAAATTTAGTTGCTAATGCTTTACGGAATATCCATTATGGAACTTGTGAAAAGGTGGTTCGTATAAATCCGTTAATTAGCGGCGGAGAAAAAGATATTCAGACGATTGTGCCATGCCAACCTGATGCGTTGATGTTGCCTAAAATTGAAAGAGCAGAAGATGTAATTCGCCAAGTGGAATTGATTGAGAAGGCAGAAACGAACGGTCAAAAACCAGTTAGCGTCATGCCTTTGTTAGAATCACCGATGGGCGTTAGTCAAGCTTTAGAAATTGCTTTATCGTCGAAACGAGTGGTTGCTCTTTGTTTTGGCGCAGAAGATTATACTGCTGCGTTGGGCGTACCTCGAACAAAGGCCGGGAAGGAAATTTTTGTAGCTCGTTCTATGATTGCCAATGCTGCGGCCGCAGCTGGCGTGGATAGTATAGATACGCCTTTTACCGACGTACAGGATGAAGAAGGGTTAGTGGAAGATGTACGGTTAATGAAATCGTTAGGTTTTAAGGGAAAATTAGTTATTAATCCACGTCAGATAGATACAGTACATGAATTATATGCTCCGACAACGAAAGAAATTCGTTGGGCGCAACGCGTTATTTCTGCTCTTGACGAAGGAAGGGCTAAAGGAACTGGCGTCATTGCCGTAGATGGAAAAATGATTGACGCACCTATTGAAGCAAGAGCAAAAAGAATTCTGCAATTAGCAGAAATGCTTCATTTACTATGAAAGATGTATTGATATGGAATGAAAGGGTTGATACCTGTTATGAAAAATGCTGTTAATCGGGATATTCCGGAATATATAAATGGAAAAAAAGTGAAACTATTTCAGGGTGCTTTTGCTACTCAACCGGACATGCATCGCCAAGCTCCTATAGTAAAGTGTGCCAAACCGGGAGAAAGCAAGCTTATGGATAGTTTAGAAGATGTATTTAGAAAGATACCTATTCGCGACGGAATGACATTGGGATTTCATCACCATTTTCGAAACGGCGACGGCGTTTTAAATCAAGTATTGGAAGTTGCTTCCAAAATGGGAATTAAAGACTTGACGCTTGCAGCTAGCGCTATTTTTTCTGTACATGCTCCGCTTTTACAGTATATAAAAGATGGCGTGGTGACGCATATTGATACCAATTATGCCGTTGGACCCGTTGCAAAAGCTATATCTCAAGGGTTACTTGAGAATCCTGTTATCTTTCGGACACATGGAGGCCGTGCTCGCGCTATTGAATGCGGAGATCTGCACATTGATGTTGCCTTCATTGCGGCACCTGCGGCAGATGAATATGGTAATCTAAACGGCATTAAGGGAGAGACAGCTTGTGGTTCTTTGGGGTACGCATTTCCGGATGCAGAATATGCGGACATAGTCGTTGCAGTTACTGATCACATAGAGCCGTATCCATTAGCACCGATAGCTATTTCTCAAGAACGAGTAGACTATGTCGTGAAAATTGACTATATCGGCGATCCAGAAGGCATCGTATCAGGAACGACAAAAATTACAAAGGATCCTGTACAATTAAAAATTGCTTCGTATGCTGCAAAAGTAATTGAAGCTTCCGGGGTATTGAAGGATGGATTTTCTTTCCAAACCGGAGCCGGCGGCGCATCCTTAGCTGTCGCGCATTATTTGAGTAAAATTATGAAGGAAAAGAATATCAAAGGAAGCTTTGTAATGGGAGGCATTACTGAATATCTGGTCAAGATGTATGAAGAAGGATTGTTTAAATGCATTATGGACGTACAAGACTTTGATTTGGATGCAGTTCGCTCTCTTAAAGAAAATGAAGGCCATTTAGAAGTAGGAGCCGGATTATATGCAAGTCCTTATAACAGCGGGTGCATAGTTAATAAGTTGGACTGTGCAGTTTTAGGGGCTACAGAGATTGATAAGCAATTTAATGTCAATGTTATCACTGGCTCAGATGGAGTTATTATGGGCGGATCCGGCGGGCACAGTGATGCAGCAGCCGGAGCTTCTTTAACTATCATTACTACTAATTTAGTTAGAAGTCGATTAGCTGTACTGAAAGATCGCGTGCAGACTATAACTACTCCGGGAGAAAGTATTGATGTACTGGTTACGGAATATGGAGTAGCTGTAAACATGAAGAGAGAAGATTTAGTTGATAAGTTCAAAAATTCAGGAATTCCTGTTATGTCTATTGATGAAATGGCTGCGTTAGCAGAACAAATTTGCGGCAAGGCGATGCCCGTGGATACAGAAGATCAAGTCATAGGCGTAGTAGAATATCGTGATGGAACTGTTATTGACGTTATCCGAAAGGTAAAATCTAAATAAATATTTCATTTTGTAAAAATGTCCTCTTTATAACGAATAAGCAAACAGGCAAAGCTTATTAGTTATAAGAGGACATTTTATTTTGGCATGACATAAAACAATTAAGAGAAATATTCGTGGTATGGCGTAGTATCTTTGGTATATTAGACAATTAATTTAGGGGATTCCATCGACATATGCGTTTTTGACTATATTGTGAAAATAGAAACTTGCCAAATAAAATGACAAAATGTCATGACGTTCATGTCAAAATGTGTCGAGCGTTTGTGTATATAATTCAACTACTTGTGTATTTATAATAAAAGCATAAGTACGAACGATTTTCAAATTTTCTTGCAGAGGTGATTTGTATGATTTTGAACGAAGAACAATTGGCGATTAAAAACATTGCCGGCGACGTAGCTAAAAAAGTGATTGCTCCTATGGCTGCGCATTATGACGAAACGGAAGAATTTCCTTGGGACAACGTGAAAGCTTTGGCTGATATGGGATTTATGGGCGTCGTCGTACCTGAAAAGTTTGGCGGTGCGGAACTGGATACGGTGTCTTACGTCGCTGCTTTGGAAGAAGTTTCCAAGGCCTGCGCGTCGACCGGCACGGTCATGGCCGTCCATAACTCGGCGGCGATTTTGCCGATATTGATGTTTGGAACGGAAGAACAGAAAGAAAAATATCTTCCTTCGCTGGCCAGCGGCGAAGTTGTCGGAGCGTTTGCATTGACCGAACCGGGTGCAGGATCCGATGCAGCCCAAGTTGCGACGACGGCTAAAGAAGACGGCGAGTATTACGTCTTAAACGGTACGAAATGCTTTATTACCAATGGCAGTGCTGCCGGTACTTTCATTATTTTTGCTTCTAAAGATCGTTCCTTGGGAATCAAGGGGTTAACGGCGTTTATTGTAGAAAAAGACACGCCAGGCTTTATTGTTGGAAAACATGAAAAGAAAATGGGAATTCGTGCGTCTTCTACTGTAGAACTTGCTTTTGACAACTGCCGAGTACCGAAAGCAAATCAGTTAGGCAAAGACGGCGAAGGATTTAAGATAGCTATGGTAACCTTAGACTCTGCCCGCATCGGCATTGCTGCCTTGGCCGTCGGCGTTGCATCGGCGGCCTATGATGCGGCCAGGGAATATTCCAAGGTGCGGGAACAATTCGGCAAACCGATTTGCGCAAATCAGGCGATTGGATTTACCTTAGCCGATATGGCGATTCAAATTGAAGCTGCTCGTCAGCTTACATACCACGCTGCTGAATTAAAAGACGCCGGCAAGCCCTTTGGCACGGAGCGGCTATGGCGAAAACCTTTGCTTCTGATATCGCCGTTCAAGTTGCTTTAGACGCTGTACAGGTTATGGGCGGATATGGCTATTCCAGAGAATATCCGGTGGAACGTTTGCTGCGCGACGCGAAGATAACGCAGATTTACGAAGGCACGAACCAGATTCAGCGCGTAGTCATCAGCCGGTCTATCTTGAAGTAAGGAGGTGTCGTCATGTTTTTACCGTTGAAAGGCGTTAAAGTTATTGATTTAACCTATTTTGTCGCTGGCCCGGGCGCTGCGAAGATTTTAGCGGACTGGGGCGCCGATGTCATAAAAGTAGAGCCTCCTTTTGGCGATCCGATTCGTACATCCGGTACGACCTTGCAGGCTCCTATTGAAAAAAACTGCAACCCTTTATGGGCCGCTTATAACGCAAATAAACGCGGCTTGGCTCTCAATTTGAAAACCGAAGAGGGCAAGCAGATTCTAGGGAAACTGCTCGAATCGGCAGACGTATTTGTTTCCAGCTATCGTACGGGAGCGTTAAAGCGGTTGGGCTTAGACTATGAAACGCTGAGCAAAAAATATCCTCAGCTGATCTGGGCTCAGCTGAACGGCTACGGCGATTTTGGTCCGGCGAAGGACAATCCTGGGTTCGACGTAGTTGCGTTTTGGGCTCGTTCCGGTGCGATGATGGATTTTGCGGAAGTCGATACGTCTCCAATCAACGCGCCATACGGTTTTGGCGACGCGACGACGGCGTGCTCCTTGGCAGGCGGTATTGCCGGCGCGCTGTACCAGAAGGCGCAGACCGGCAAAGGCTGCAAGGTTATGGTTTCTTTATATGGACAGGCTATTTGGAATAACAGTGCCTTGGTTGTTGCTACTCAATATGGCGACGAATATCCAAAGACGCGTAAAAATCCGATGGCTCCCGTCATGGACAGTTTCAAATGCTCCGACGGCAATTGGATTTACATGAGCATTTTACAGCACGAGCGGTATTACAATACTCTGATGAAAGACGTGATTGACCGGCCGGATTTAGTAGACGATCCTCGCTTTTGCACTGCTGTAGAAGCGAAGAAACGCACGAGAGAATTAGTTGAAATTATCAGTGAAGGCTTTGCGAAGTATACGCAGAAAGAAATGGCTGAACGGCTGGCTAAAGCAGATATTGCCTTTGACTACATTCGCCACGTTAAGGATATACTGACAGATGCGCAGGCGTTGGAAAATCAGTACGTCGTTCCGGTTAAAAACTTAAATCATACGGAAACGCTGCAGGCGATGTCGCCGGTACGGTTCTGCTTAGAAGAGCCGCAGAGTCCGAAAGATATTGAGCCGACGGTGGAACGAGACGCGCCGCAGATTGGTGAACATACCGTAGAAATCTTGAAGGAATATGGCTATGATGACGCTGCCATTCAGCACTTAAAAGATATTGGTGCTATTTCATGTGAAGAATAGAACATATTCAGAAGATATTTTCGTGAGGTGAACGACATGGAATTCAAAAATATACAATACGCTATAGATAACGGCATCATTACCGTGACGATCAACCGCCCTAAAGCCTTAAATGCCTTGAATCCGGAAACGATTCATGAATTAAGCCAGTGCGTCGGCATGATTGAAAGCAATACAGATATCAAAGTTGTCGTTATTACTGGCGGCGGAACGAAATCTTTCGTAGCCGGCGCGGACATTGTGGCCATGTCCACGATGAATCCCATCGAAGGCCGGACGTTTGGGATGTTAGCACAGGATGTATTTACCCGCATTGAAAATCTGCCTCAGCCGGTCATCGCCGCTATTAACGGGTATGCGTTAGGCGGAGGCTGCGAATTAGCTTGCGCCTGCGATTTCCGCTACGCTGCTGATACGGCGAAATTTGGCCAGCCCGAAGTGGGGCTCGGCGTTACGCCTGGATTTGGCGGAACGCAGCGTCTGCCCAGAGTCGTCGGCCGCGGATATGGTAAAGAATTGATTTATACGGGTCAGATGATCGATGCGCAGGAAGCCTATCGCATTGGCTTAGTCAACAAGGTAGTACCTCAGGAACAGCTCATGGAAGAAGTAATGAAAACGGCGAAGGTCATTGCTTCTAAAGGAACTGTCGCCGTAAACCTTTCTAAAGCAGCGATTAATAGAGGCATTAACTGCGATGTCATTACAGGCATTGCCTATGAAGCGGAAGTATTCGGCCTTTGCTTCGCAACAGAAGATCAAAAAGAAGGTATGCAGGCCTTTGTTGAAAAACGCAAGGCTGTATTTAAAGGCAAGTAATAGTTTGTGAGACGATAAGGCTGTAAATTATGCATTCTACTGATTTGCAGCCTTTATCTATAATTACCTGCTATAGTAAGGATGGTGAATAGTATGGAAGTCGTAATGATTGTAGTAAGTTTAGCGTTATTAGTTACTATTGCATATAAAGGCTTTTCCGTTATTCTGTTTGCGCCGGTATGCGCATTGGTTGCGGCTAGTATGGCAGAGTACCACTTACTGCCGGCGTATACGGACTTATTTATGGGGAAAGCAGTTGTATTTGTAAAATCATTCTTTCCTATATTCTTGTTAGGGGCCGTATTTGGCAAAGTTATGGAAGAAACGGGGATGGCCCGCAGTATTGCTGAATTTGTTATTCAGAAACTGGGAAAAGACAAAGCTATTTTGTCAGTCATGATGGTTTGTATCATTTTGGCATACGGCGGCGTCAGCGTATATGTTGCCGTATTTGCTATTTATCCGTTTGCAGCTTCTATTTTCAGAGAAGCTAATATTCCCAAACGTTTAATTCCGGCTGTGTTTGCTTATGTGTGATAAAGAAGCAATAGAAGTGCAAAAAATTTTGCCGTTCCTATCCGACACTTGGCCATTGTGTCGGATAGGTCGGGCGGTTATTCGGGCAAGTCAATCTTGCCGACAAAGCTGTAATAAATCTCAATGTCCTGCCTGCGGGTGCCGTTCTCATCATAGCTGCACTCATGCACCACAATTTTCTCGATCATTTCCCGCAAGAGAGTGGGGGTCAGTTCTTCAAAGGCAAGGTGCTTGCGGACAATGCCCATAAATTTCTCGGCGTTGACGGTAGCTGCCTGTGACTTGTCCAGTTCGGCTTGCAGGGCGGCGGCTCTCTTTTTCAGCTCCGCTTGCTCGGCTTCGTAGTCAGCCGACAGTTCCATGAAACGCTCATCGCTGATTTTGCCGTTTACATTGTCCTCATACAGCCGCTTGATAATGCGGCTGATTTCAGAAATGCGTTCCTGCGCCTGTTCAAGCTGCTTGATGGCTGCGGCGGTCTTTCGCTTGCCGCCGATCTCGTTCTGCTGGACAAGTAGTTTCACAAACCGGCTCTCATGCTTGGCTGCGTATTCGGTCACTTGCCGGAGATTTGCCAGGACACCAGCGGTCAACAGATCGGTGCGGATAAAGTGCGCCGTACAGTTGCGGGTGCGCTTCTTGTAGCTGCCGCAGATGTAGCAGTCCTGTTTGCGGTCTTTGTTCTGATACCGCTGCTGATACAGCACATGGCCGCAGTCGGCGCAGAACAAAATCCCGGAGAACAGCCCCACTTCATCGTAGCGGTTCGGGCGTTTGCGCTGTTTGCGTAACTCCTGCACCCGTTCCCATGTTTCCTTGTCGATGATCGGCTCATGGTGGTTCTCGAAAATGGCCTGCTTCTCGACGGGGTTCTCTATGCTGTGCTTGACCTTATAAGAAGGCTTTTCCGTTTTGAAGTTCACCAGACATCCGGTGTACTCTCGGTTTTCGAGGATATGAACGACGGTGTTGGTCGCCCATTTGCACTCATAGCCTGGGTGATAACGGCGGGTGCTGCCTGTCCGCTGATATTCCAGCGTCCCCGGCGTGGGGATTTGCTGCTCCGTCAGCATACGGGCAATCTTGGTCGGGCCGTTCCCGGCAAGGCAAAGCTGGTAAATCTGCTGCACCACCGGGGCGGCTTCCTCGTCTATAATAAAATTCTCGTCCTCGTCCATCACATAGCCGTAAACCGGCTTGCTGGTAACAGGCTTGCCGCTCATGCCTTTTGACTTTTTCACTGCCTTGATTTTCTTGCTCGTATCTCTCACCAGCCATTCATTGAACAGATTTCGCAGCGGGGTAAAATCGTTGTCCATGCCCTCGCTGGCACTGTCCACATTATCGTTGACAGCGATAAAACGCACACCCTTTTGAGGGAACAGCATTTCCGTGTAAAACCCTACCTGCAAGTAGTTTCGCCCTAACCGGCTCATGTCCTTGACGATGACCGTACCCACTTTCCCGGCTTCAATGTCCGCAAGCATGGCTTGAAATCCGGGCCGCTGGAAGTTCGCGCCGGAAAAACCGTCGTCGGTGTACCAGCGCAGATTGGTAAAGCCGTTCTGTTTTGCGTAGGTTTCGAGTATCCTTTTTTGGTTCGATATGGAATTACTCTCGCCTTGCAATTCATCCTCGTGGGACAATCTCGGATAAAGGGCGGTAATGAGGTTTTGGGTGGCTTGTCTTAACATAAAATCCTCCGTTTCCGACAGCCAGCCCCACTATTCCGTGGTTTCATTGTACCACGGAACGGCGGGGGCTGTACAGCGGCAAAAGCGTTAAATTTGCTTCTTTACAGCTTTTCAATTTTCCGATTTTTATGGTATGGGTTGTCGTCCCATATTTGCAGTAGAAAAGTTCATAACTCCGTGGTATACTCTGATTTAACAAAAAAATCAGAAGTTAAAGGAGAAAACATGAAGTATACAATAGATGAATTAACCGCGGCCAAAAGGCAAATTGATTCAACTCTGCACAAGCTAAGAGAAACAGTAAAAACATTTGAATCAAAGGATAATTCCGAGCGTTATAAATCACAAATCACATTGGCAAAGAGAAGAATAAAAGCCTTTGAAATTGCAAATTATTTTATAGAGAATGAGATTAAGAATTGCTAAAGCACTTCCGATTTTCGTTCCAGCGGTCATGCTCCCTGGCATGGCCGCTTTTCCATGCCCCGGTTCACGCCGGATAAGTCGGCTCCTGTGTAGCAGCGGCTTCCGCTTCCAGTACCCGCGCCATTTTGTCGGCGGCTGTGGTTGTGGTGTCTTTCTTGAAATAGCCGGACACGACAAGGACGGAATTGCCCATGCGGATTTCCGTCACACAGTCAGGGCGGCGGGTGGTGCGGGTGTCGTGCTGCTTGTTATCTGCCATAGGCAATACTCCTTTCAGTCGGTAATCAGTTTCTTCATGCTCTCCATTTTCCGCTTGGCGGTTTCCTGCCGGAAGTTGTCGCCGGTAAAGCGTACCGGGACGCACATGGAAAGCAGGCGGTCATAAATCCGGGAATGGGCGGTGTCCTCCGGGTTGTGCAGGTCGTCCAGCGTAAGGTTGGTCGTGACGATCAGCGGCTTGCCGCTGCGGTAACGGCTGTCAATCACATTGAACACCTGTTCCAGCCCGTATTCCGTCCCGCGTTCCATGCCGAAGTCGTCAAGGATCAGCAGCGGATAACGACAAAGGCGGGAAATGTACTCGTTGCGCCCCTCAAAGCTGGCGGCAAGGTCATTGAGGATAAGAGCAAAGTTCGTCATGCGGACGGGGATTTCTTTCTCCATGAGGGCGTTTGCGATACAGCCTGCAAGGTAGCTTTTGCCGGTGCCTACGCCGCCCCAGAACAGGCAGCCGATATTGTCTGTCCGCATATCTTCCCAATGCTCCACATACCGGCGGGCAAGCCCGGTCTGCGGGTTCCTGCCGTTGTCGTTCTCGAAAGTCCAGTCCCGCATGGTGGGGTCGGTAAAGCCCCGGCGTTTCAGTTCTTCCACGGTGTCAAGGTGTCTGCGCCGCTTTTCGGCGGCTTCCCGTTCCTCGCGGGCGGTTCTCTGGCAGTCGCACTCTGCCGGGTGGCGGTCGCGCCCGAAGATAGCGGCCTTATCCGGCGCAAAATAGGCTTCTTTCGGCTTGCGGCACTTGCCGCAGTACAGTAAACCGTCCTCGCCGGTGTAGTCCTCCGGCTCCGGGATGGTGGTCGTCATATTCTCCAAAACCGCGTTGATTTCATTCTTCATAAACTCTCGCCCTCCTTGCATGAGTAGTCTGGTATGCCCTTTTTAGGGGCTTCCTTTTTGTCGTTCCCCGCCCATATCCGCAGGGCGGCGGCATAGTTCTGGTAGCTTTTCCCGTTGGCGGCAAGGTAGCGGCTCATTTCCTCGATGAACCGTTCCAGCCTGTCAGGGTACTCTGCCTGCAACTCGTCGTATTCGGTCTGTGACAGAAAAATATTTCCATATCGGCCATAGGGCGCGGACGGCCCCCCACTCACTCCCTTTGTTTGGCTCTCTGTAAGGTTGTTTATAGTAGTTTGGTTAGGGGACGGTTTTCCGACCATCATAAGGTCGGTTTTCTGACCATCAGTAGGACGGTTTTCCGGCTCTATGAGGGGCGGACTTCCGGCCATCAGTTGGTCTGAAAACTGTACCTGTGGCACTGGCGGTACTTTGACATAAAGCCGGTTCGGTGCGGAGAAGCCGCCCCGTTCCCGTTCCAACAGCCCCGCCGTGTCCAGTTCATTAAGCGCCCCCTTGATGGTGGTGCTGCCTTTATCCAGTATTTCTGCTATCTCCGCGATGGGATAGATAATATAAATCCTGCCCTCGTCGTCCAGCCACTTGTTTTTCTGGGAGAGGGTGGAACGGTCTAACAGCAGCGAATACAGCAGCTTGGCGGTCTGTGAAATCTCCATTTTCAGCAGGAAACGGGGATACGGCAGATAGGCGGGCAGCCGCGTGTCTGCCCTGATATAATCAGCGATAGGATCACCTCCCTGTGTTCGGGTTGATTTTGGCGTATTGTCACGCATTAAAACGCCGTTTCCGGGGGAAAAGGATAAATGTATCGCGTACCCTTTGACACCCACGAAAAAAGCCTTGATTTATGCGGGTTTGAAAGGCTCTAAAGCGTGACATCTCTGCCTTTGTTTCCGCTTTCTCTCGGCGGCTTTGATTTTCTTCATGCGCCCGGCGCAGTCGGGGCAGTATTTTCCCCGGTTGGATTTGGGGACAAAGGCCGCCCCGCAGACGGCACACCGTTTCCGGCTTCCCCGGCACAAGAGGGCTGCGGCCAGCTCCCCGTCAAGGGGCAGGACAGCCACACGGAACCAGTGGCACATGAGGGAAAAGGAAATGCTCTGGACGCACACGCAAGGCTCCCCGTCGTCCAATAGCAGGCAGTTCCCCTCATCGTAGTTACAGCACTCATGTACCAGCCGCCGCGCCCGCCGGTGCTGGCGGTAGTCCATGTGGGGCAGGTTATCGCTCATGGCTCTGCTCCTTTCTGCGGTGCGGCTCGTCCCGGCGCAAAATCTGGTCGATGTTCCGCTTGACGGTCTGCAACTCCTTGAACCGCTGTTTCTGTTCGTGATAGGTGTTATACAGGCCGTCTTTCTCGGAGATAAGCTGCTCGATCTCGGCCTGCAACGCTTTCCGGGCGGGCAGCTTGGTAATGCCATGCGCCTTGAAATACCGGGCTGCTGCGTCGGCTATGATAAAATCGCTCTCATGGGCCTGCCGGTATGCGGCGCGGGCTTTCTCGGATTTCTGTGCCCGCAGCCCGTCGCGGGCGGCCTTGGTCTGGGCGTAGGCCAACACCTGCCGCTGCAACTTCTTTTTCCCTTGCAGCTTCGTTTCCAGTGCTTTCAGTTCGCCGCTGGTCTGGCGCATTTTCTGATAGGCGGTGTCAACGGCGGCTTCTAACTGCTCCGGGGAAGTAAAGCCGTATTGCTGGTAGACGGACAGCGTTTTGGCGGCCTGCTTCAGATTGTGTATCTTCGCCCAGCGTTCATAGCCCCGGCCTTTGCCCTCGGCCATTTTCTGCTCAATGTCCACAAGCCGCTGCACTCCGTCCTGTTTCGGGGCGGCTATCTCGGCTCTGGCAACCTGCAAGCGGTCTTTTATGGTGCGTGGGGGATCGGGGGATCTGGCTGGCGCTTCGGCTGCTCTGGCGGCGTTTTGCTCTAAAACGGCAAAGACAGCGGCGCGGTCAAAATCGTCGCCCAGCTTCCGGGCGGTAATTGGCTTTGTCCTGTCCGGCGTGAGGTAGGAAAGCCGCCCCCGGCTCTCCTTGACGGTCACACCCTCCTGCAGCAACAGAGAGGAAAACTCGTCAAAGCTGGCGGCGGTGGCAAGGGCTTTCCGTAGGGTCTGCCGCAGCTTCTCCTTGTTCGTTTCAAACTTGGTCTGCCGGGGCGTGATACTATCGGCAATCATGGGGGCGTTCTGCTTGTCCAGCGCGGCCTGTCCCTTTTTCTGCGCCCAATACTCCCGGTCGGTGACGCGGTTCTTGCTGCCGTTCAAGAGGTCGATTTGATAAAGCCCCTCCCGGTGGCACATCTCCATGACTTCGGATTTGAAGTAGCGCAGGGCAGCGTCGGTACATCGGTGCTTGCAGCCGACTTTCGTATCGGCCGGCCTGTCCATGTAGGGCAGGAACGGCACTTCCTCAATCCGCAGGCTGTTTATGACGATATGCACATGAATGTTGCCGCTGTGGTTATGCCCGTCCGGGTGGGTGCAGACAAGGGCCTGGTGGCCGGGAAAATGCTCTTTACAGAATTGTTCCCCCAACGCCTGCGCCCGGTCTACGGTCAGGCCGTTGTCCGGCCCGTCCCGCGGGTCAAAGCTGATGATGTAGTGGTGGCTTTTCACATCTTCCCGCCGCTGGTTTTTCTGATAGCGGAGATTGGCCCGCATACACGCAACGGCAAAATCCTCCCCGTCGCAGTTCAGCGTGGACAGCCGGTAGTCCTCGCGGGGGATAAGCCTGCCGGTTTCATCAAGGACGGGCTTCATGGTAAACTCGTCATGCTCAAAGAGAAGATATTGCTCGGCGGCTCCGTAGTCGGCGTTTTTAGAGTTGATATGCTTGAGTGTTGCCAACCGCGTCACCTACTTTCTTGAGGACTTCATACTTGAGGACGGCAAGGTCGGATATGGCGGCGCGTACCTCGCCGGAAAGGGTGTTGTAGGGTACGCCGTATTCGTTCAGATACCGGGCAATCTGATTGAGGTTGCCGCCGATCCTGCCGTACTCGGCTGTCAGCTTCCCGACAGCGGAAAGCAACTCGTCATTGACCGACGACACATGGACAACCGGGCGTATGGTCGCCCGCCGTATCGCCTGCCGGAGAAATTCGGACTGGCTGATACCATAGGGCGCAAGCCGCGCTGTGAAGTCGGCATACTCATCTTCGGACAGCCGGGTTTTCACAACGCGGCTGCGGTGGGGCGTGTTGTATTTCTTTCGCATGGTGTGACCTCCTTTCTCGCCCGTAAGGGCGCATGAGCAGGGTTTGGGGAAGGCACTCCCCAACAAGTTTCCCGCGAGGGGCAAAACTGCAGAATTGCGGATTTTGGCACCGTGGTAGAAACTTGCTCTCCGTGACTGCAAACTTTCTCTCACTTCCGTCCGCCACTTTTTTGGAAAACTGCAACCACAAAAGTTTGTTTCTCTTTTTCTGCTACTACTAATCCTGTAAAGGGCATTCCTGCCCGCTTTCGCTAAAATGACACCGGACGCAGTGGTTTCTACCCGGTGTTGGAGAAATCCTTTCTCTTTGCCCTCTACTACGGGTAAATGCTCCAAATGCCAAACACCAGGGCAGAAAAATTCCCTCCTCGCTTACTACTACAACCGGCAGGGGGCAAAATGGCCGGGAGCGGAGCCGGACAACAAAAAAAGCAGTAAATCTTTTTCAAGACTTACTGCTTTCGCTGGCCGCGTCGGTGGCGGCTGGTATTCAGTTTTTATGACTTGTCCGGTGGTTCGTCAAGCCGGAACTTGAATTGACAGTCAATTAACCGCTGCTTTACATAGTCCTCCACCTCGGCGTTGACCTGCCCGTTCACTTTTGAGAAATAGCGGATATATCCGGCGTAGTGGAGCAGGACAGCGTTCACGGCTTCTGGGTCGCCCTCACGGGCTTTGAGGATTGTTTCATAGGGGAGAAGTCTACTCATACCGGCTCACCCCCATTTCTTCGCGTAGCCGCTGCAAGGCAAGCTGGATATGCCGCCCCGCTGTGCTGCGTGACCGGCCAATACACGCGCCGATCACGCGCTGCGGCTGGCGCAGAAAGTAATAGCGCAGGATTTCTTCCCGCGTCTGCTCCGGCAAAACAGAGATCGCGTCGGCAAGGGCGGCGTTGCAGAGCAGGACGGTCTGACCGCAGACGGTAAATGGGTATTCCTCGTCCGGCTCCGACGCGGCAAACTGGACAAACTTCTCGTTCATCAGATAGTCAAGGGAAACTTGCCGTTCCCATTGCCGTTTAAGCTTCAAAATCTTGTCCAAGGCGGCACAGCGGATAACAGTCTTGCAAAAGGCGTTGTACCTGCGCTGGATATATTCTTGATAGGCTATCTGGTCGGTCATGGAAATTCCCCTTTCTGAATAATAGTGCGGGGCGGTGGCACTTCTTGCTGTCGCCCCTTGATTGCCTACCAGCAAAGGCGGGCGGGGCTGTCAACGGCTGCGCATATGCGCCGTTCATCTTGACCGTTGACTGGCTCGGCTGGGTTTGCTATTTACCCGACAAACTTGAATTTATTTTAAGCTATCACGTTTTACCTTCTTAAGCCTTACTATCATTACCATAGGAATTTCTTTGTTGGTTTTAAAACATTCTTCATAAAATCCATCAATGACAAATCCAGCTCTAAAACAAAGGTTAAAAATATCTTGTATGGAACGATGATAATAAATCTGCTCTTTCGGTTGCCCTTCAATCGCTATATCATAGTAACTGTGCGGTGTCATATATTTTTCAGTCAACGTGACAAAACAAGGGTGTTGCGTTGCAAAGACAAAAATTCCGCTTTCCTGCAACAGTTCATAAACAGCCATAAGAAGTGGTTCAATATCCGTAATATCCATAATTGCCATATTAGAAACTGCTTTCGTAAAGGCTCGATTTCTTTTTAATTCTAATATACTTTTTCTATCGGTCGCATCCGCCACACAAAATTCAATTTGTTTTGCATATTGTGATTGCCGTCTTTTAGCCAATTCTATCATTTTTTTGCT
Organism: Megasphaera sp. SW808; assembly: GCF_012027795.1. Classification (NCBI taxonomy): domain Bacteria; kingdom Bacillati; phylum Bacillota; class Negativicutes; order Veillonellales; family Veillonellaceae; genus Megasphaera; species Megasphaera sp. SW808. The sequence continues at coordinate 16,666 of NZ_SJOT01000023.1, read as the reverse complement.
GTAATCAAAAGCGACAACCGAAGCGCCTCTTTGTGCAAGATACGAAGAATAATTTCCATTGCCACACGCAATATCCAAAATGTAATCCGCAGGATTAGGAGATAGAAGTTCCGTTACTTTGGGACGCACTACCTCTCTGTGAAATTCATTAGATTCGTCACCCATTGCATTATCCCAAAATTGTGCGTTCTCCTCCCAGATTTTTTTACTTTCCTCTGTTCCCATGTTCTCTCCCACTCCCCAAATTTGCTTTTTTGCTTCCATTAAATCTTCCTTACTATATTCCATTGTTACCCTCCATAACTTCTGATTGTTGCCGTCTTGACGATTATGTATCTTTACATTACCTTCTGAAACATATGGCGCACCTTGTCCAGGCGGCTGTTTGGACGGCGGGGCTGGATGACCGGCTGACCGACAGCGGCCTGATATCCTTTCAGCTCTGTAAGGCATACGCTCCGCCCGTTGGTGTAAAAGGCCAGATCAGTACGGTATGCCTGTATACAGCGGGCGGGAATCTCGCCAGTAAAGACAACTTCATCCTTTTTTACCTGGGCCGTTTCGATGGTGGCACAGTATTTCGGTGCATCATGATAAGCCCTGGAAAGGTATTCCTGGGGCGCATAGAGGATGAAGGAGAGATAAGGTTCCAGCAGCTGCGTCCCCGATTCCTTCAATGCCTGTTCCAATACAATCGGGGCCAATGAGCGGAAGTCCGCCGGCGTGCTGACCGGACTGTAATAAAGCCCGTATTCAAAGCAAATCTTACAGTCCGTTACGTTCCAGCCGAACAAGCCCTGCTCCAGCCCGTAACGGATACCATCCCTGACAGCGTTTTGAAAACTCTGGTTCAAGTATCCCAGCGAAACCCGGCTCTCGTATTGTACACCGGAGCCAAGCGAGAGTGGTGTAACAGACAGTCCTATGGATGCCCAAAACGGGTTGGGCGGCACCTCGATATGGATGGTGTGGCTGGCTGCTTTGAGCGGCCGCTCCATATAAATGACGGAGGGTTCCTTTACCACTGTTTCAAGCTTGTATTTTTCCGACAGCAAAGCGGAAACAACCTCCAACTGCACCCGGCCCAAAAAAGAAAGAATGATCTCATGGGTGATGGAATCCACTTCGCAACGCAAAAGCGGGTCAGTATCCGCAAGTTGCGTAAGAGCGTCCAGCAGCCGTTCTCTTTGCGCTGCCGTTTTCGGCGCAATCGTCGTCCGCAGCATGGGGAGGGGGTCCTCGCGCCACCTTTTACGAGGGAGCCGGGTTTGGTCCCCTAATACATCGTTTAACCTCACGCTGTCGCTGGGAAGGATAACAATTTCACCCTGATAAGCGGTGTCTGTCCGAACAATTTCCCCTTTGGATGGAATACGCATCTCTGTGATTTTCAGCTTTTCTCTCCCGGCCAGGGCCACCGTATCCCGCAGGCGCAGCGTTCCGCTGTATAACCGTAGATAGACACGCCGCTGGCCGCAATCGGTGTACTCAACCTTGAAAACGCTGCCGCATAGGGCGGCGCCCCCCTGTTCCCCAATCGGTTGGAACAGCCCTGTCACCGCATCCATCAACGGTTGAATGCCAAGGCCATTTTTGGCGCTGCCATGATAGACTGGGAACAGGGAGGCGTCTTGAACCCGCTGCTGTTCCTCCCGCGCAAGTTTTTCCCGGCTGATTGGTTCTCCTGCGATATACTTTTCCAATAATTCATCGTTATTTTCGATGACCGCATCCCATGCTTCTATGTCGGTATTTTCCTCCAGGACTATTTCCGGGGACAGCGACACCGTCTGCTTGATGATAATATCGGCGGAGAGCTTATCCCGAACAGACTGAACCACGCTCTGCAAATCAACGCCAGCCTGGTCGATCTTGTTGATAAAGATAACGGTGGGAATGTTCATTTTCCGCAGGGCATGGAACAGAATACGGGTCTGGGCCTGCACGCCATCTTTAGCGGAGATCACCAAGATGGCCCCATCTAAAACAGCCAAAGAGCGGTACACCTCCGCCAAAAAATCCATGTGGCCGGGCGTATCCACAATGTTAACTTTACATCTGTGCCACTGGAAGGAAGTGACTGCCGCTTGAATGGTAATCCCACGCTGCCGCTCCAAAAACATGGTGTCCGTCCTCGTTGTCCCTTTTTCGACGCTCCCCGGTTCTGAAATGGCTCCGCTGGCATATAGCAGGCTCTCCGTCAAGGTCGTCTTTCCAGCGTCTACATGGGCAAGAATTCCAATATTGATTATTTTCATGTGATTGTCCTCCCTTTACAGCCCCAAAGGGCATAAAAATCCCCAGCAGTAAAATACTTTTACCACTGGGGATTATAAGTTGCGGACATACACATATACAGCATACACCTGTTTGTGATTGCTGTTTTTGGGGATATGTCAAAATTGATAAGGCAAAAGTATTCTTAAATTGGGTACAAAAAACTAAGCCCCTACAAAAGGAGCTATCATAATCCTTTGTTCCCACTATTTGATTATAGTTTTATTTAAGAATACCTTGCCGCATATTTTTTACTCCTTTTCTGGATTAAATCATTGTATCACATCAGTTTTAGGAAAGCAAGTACCTAAAAGAAATTTTTCTTCCCCTTATATGTAACAATCATACCGGCTTCCTAGCGTTCAGAATGTTTTCTGCTGTCTGCTGTGGTGTTTGGTTGGAATTGTCCAACCAAAAGCCGATCCGTGGTGTTGTCTGCATTTTACTAAATACAAATTCAATGTATACAGAAAGATATAAGGAGTGGGAGGGATTCCGCCGTAGTTGGCATTGTAGGAAAATCCAAAAGTTTAGATTTTCCCACAATGCTTATCTTTTGGTCTTTGGTTCGGAATAGTGTAGTGCTGGCGGTCTATCTCTTGTTTTCGGTTGCTTGCTTCCTTACCGTACATGAGCATTAACAGCTGGTTTGCTGACAATGGTTATGGACTCGGCTCCGGGAACTCCGCAGCTGCAAAATATTATTCCGACGGTATACTTGGGAACGACTATTTACGCTGCTCCTACACTGGGTACTATTTGCGGCATTATGACGCTGGCCTTGTGTTATATCTACATTAATTGGCGGAAAAAAGTTGCTGAAAAACATGGCGAAGGCTATGGAAATCATACGCTGAATGAAGCGACTATCGACCCGGATCAGCCGACGCCGCCATGGTATTTTTCGATTCTGCCTCTGATTACGGTACTGGCTGTAAGTTTCTATCTCTCCTTTATTTACAAATGGGATCCTTCCATGATCGAGCCCTTCCAAAAGATGGGATTGCCTTTGGCGACAAAAGCGATTAGCAGCGTTATCTCGATTTGGGCGCTGATTATCGGGCTTATCGTCTCCATCTTGCTGGCTATTGGCTTAGGCTATCGGTTTATGCCTAAGAATATCAGCATTAAATCGGCTTTAAATGCCGGTGCGATCGGTTCGTTGCTGGCTGTTATGAACACAGCGTCGGAAGTCGGTTACGGAAGTGTTATTTCTTCGCTGCCCGGTTTTACGGAAATAGCCAATTCGTTGTATAGCGTTGGAGAAGGCATGCCTCTGCTGAACGCAGCGATTATGGTCAACGTATTAGCGGCTATTACTGGTTCGGCGACTGGCGGCTTGGGGATTGCCTTGGAAATTTTCAGCGCTCATTGGCTGGAAGCGACGTAGGCAGCTGGAATTCCGCCTGAAGTATTGCACCGCGTTGCGTCTATGGCTGCAGGCGGCATGGATACGCTGCCTCATAACGGGGCCATTATTACGACCTTAGCTATTTGCGGGTTGACTCATAAAGAATCGTATAAAGATATTTTTGGTGTTACACTATTGAAATTTGCCATGGCATTCTTTGCTGTATTCCTGTATATGGTCACTGGTATTGTTTGATATTATGCCCCAAGCCTGAACTGTAACTATTCAGGCTTGGGGTTTTTTGTGCAAGTTGATTGTTTTTGTGTACAATATGCGTTGCATTTTGGTATACTGTATACAAACATTGTTCGTTAGTAGTTGTTGTAAGGTAAAGGTGATGAGCGTGATGAAAAAAGAAAGTTATTCTTTGGTGTTAAAGGAGTTGCTTAATTTTTCACAGATTAAATATGCAGCCCTATCTCATGCCATTGGCTATGATTTGTCATATGTTAGTAAATGGACGACAGGGATTCGCCTGCCAGCAGCTAAAAATGTAGATCGAATTAATCAAGAGATTGCCCGGTTTCTTTCAGAAATTATCATTAAGCAAAATAACTTAGAAGCTTTTGCTGAACATTTTTTAGGCAGAGAATCAATTGAACAAGAAAATGTAGCCTTTGAAATTTATCAGAGCCTTAGTTGTGCGTACCGCAGTTCTTTAGAGTGTAAAAAAGGGGTTAGCATCTCTAATATTACTGATGATAAAATTGTTTTGGGAAAAGCGGAATGCTTTGCTTTTTTGCAAAAAATAATCAAAGAAAAGTTAGAAGAAAGTACTGTACCGCCAACTATCATCATTACAGGAGAATTCTTCAATTTGGCTAAAAATCACTTTTGGCAGATTTTTTATGACATTAAATTAAATCATTGGCCTTGCGATATACATGTGTTTTTAGACCTTTCTGAATTGGAAAAGGGTGCGATTGGCGCGGCTGAAATATTGTTTCAATGTTTGAACGATTTGCTGAATTATGATTTTACTATATATGAAAAGAAATCTAATGCTTATAATAATATAATTGCAATCAATAATGAATTTGTTATTTTTTATAGTGTAAACGCAGCTGGTGAAATTGAAATTTGTACATCAAGTGCTGATTTAAAGCAAGCTCATTCAGTATATACAAAATGCAAGCAATTTATGGCGAGTCAGCCCGTTATTTTGGAGCCGAAGCAGACCTTGGGAATGACGCGGTTTGGATTTCGCGATCAATTCTACGCTTCACAAAAATTCTTCTTTTTTTGCGTGAACGGCTTTGAATTTCTCCTTCCTGACGAGGTATTCAATTCGATGATTGAGAAGGCAAAAGTCGGCAATTTGGGAATGGCCGACGTGGAATGGGTTCAAAGAGTTCAAAATCTTTTTAAGAATCTCTTGGAAAAAGTACCGCTGCGATTTATGCTGCCTACTAATTCGATTGTCAGATATTTGGAAACGGGAAATATTAATTTAACCGATTTTCCCTATCAAATGACAATTGAGGAACGAAAGCTTCATATTAAACATGTATTGCAGTTGATTCAATCCAATCCTAATATTACGTTCGGCGTATTACTGCCTACAACGGAGAAATATAGCGGCACTAATTTTATAAATTTGTCGTTTAACACGAGTTATTCTACAGGATTTTTAAAGAAGAACATCCAGCTGATTCATCCGGACACCTTGCCGATATATTTTATTAAAAATACGATGCTGTTAAATTCATTTCAGGCATATTTTGATAATCTGACAAAGTCAAAGCATTATAAAGAATATACTGCGAAAGAACTAGAAGAGCTATATAAAAAATACTATTTTTTAATTGAGTTTTTATTTAAGGAATAGTATGTTGATGATATGATATGGAACTCATAAGGTATATTGACAAGAATAGTATATGATGTAAAATGAACGTAACAAGATAATATACAACTAATGTGTTATTAATAATGAGCAATAAGAATCGTATCTCTGTCACTGTGAGGGATACGATTTTTATCTATTTGCAAAAATGGGCAGGCAGTCAGGAGCGAAGCGTCGCCTGCCCCGTTTACATGAGAAGTGAAAGGAGAGGACGGAGTATGCTCAGACGGCAGGAAAAGAAAAGGCTTGTGGTTATTTGCCTGCTTGTCAATTTTACCATTTCTGTTCATGCTGCCGAATCCAGCGACTGGCGGCAGACTGCCTATTCCATTGCGGCCGGGCAGATTGGGGCCGTCAACGCTTACCGCATAGAGGACGACTTGATATGGCGGCGCATTGACGACAGCCGGTTTGCGGCATTTAAGGGCATGCAGCTGCCGACGGATGCCTCGGACTGGTCGGTAAAGTTTTTCTACCGCAGCGACGTATTTCCCCGCTATGGCAGCGCATCGCTGTCCCAGGATTACAGCTCCATGCAGCTGGGCTACGAAGCGGGGCGTGTGTGGAATTGGCGCGGCGGCACGATGCGGCAGGGGCTGTTTTACTTGTCAGGGTCTTCGAACGCGTATTTGAGCAGTTACGACTCCGGCGACATATCGTACGGCGGCGCGTCGTCGGCCATGAAGAAATACGGCGCGGCCTGGTATACGTCGTGGGAGGGCGCGGATTCCCACCGCATAGAAGGCGTGTTTCGGGTGACGAGCCTACGGAATCAGTTGTCCTATACGGACGAGGCCGGTCAGAGACGGTCGGAAGCGTACCGAACGTGGATGCCGGCGCTGGGATTGCGCTGGTACCAGACGAAGTTTGCAGCGGACAGCTTCTTTTGGGAGCCCCAGGTCGGCGTGTCCTTCGGCTATATGAACCTGCCGTCTGTAGGGTCGACGGCGGTGTATACGCCGAAGAATCAGACCCTGCTTACGGGAAAGGCCGGCCTCATGGCTGGAAAGACCTATCGTATCCGCGGCAATCAGGGGCTGGCCTACGGCCGGTTTGAAGTGCAGCGTGATTTTACCGGCCCCCTGTATGGAGAAGGCAAGGATGTGCAGAGCGGCGATTCGGCTTCTGTGTCGCTGGGGACGGGACCGTCCTCCTGGTATAACATGACAGTCGGTACGTCCTTCGCCATGGGGCAGGGAAATTCGATTTGGGGCGAGCTGACGCGGCGCTTCGGCTCCGACATGAGGCAGACGTGGAGCGTAACCGGCGGCCTGGTCCTGCGCTGGGGCGGCGCAAAAAAGGAAGACCGGGAAGCGTTCAAAAAGCTCAAAGAGGACGAACGTTCCTTGAAACCCGATAAGGACGCAAATAAAGACGGAAAAAAATAACATCCCGCAGGCATGTCGGCTGCAGCTGCCGGACATGCTTACGGGATGCTTTGCGTTACGGATGATATTGCCGCATGGCGATTTTTTGCTGACGGCGGGCGAAGACGCTCATGATGAGCACGATGACGCCGGCCAGGACGAAGACGAATTTGATGCCGACGAAGGTCGCAATGACCCCGCCGAGAAGAGGTCCGGCCATAGAACCGATCTGTTGGGCTGAAAAGAGGAGGCCGAAGACGCGGCCTTTCATGTGGGACGTCGTGTTTTCTGCTAAAATCGCGTTGATAGACGGATAAATGCCGGAAAAGAACAGGCCGATGGCAAACTGCGTCGCGGCGAAGTAATAGAGGTCATCCGGAACGGCTTGCAGGAAGAATACGAGGCTCGTGGCGAACAGGGCGTAGGTCAGCGACGTGTGGAACCCGTGGTGCTGGCCGAATCGGCCCCACAAGGGCGAAGAAACGGCGCTGGCAAAGCCTCCCAGAGAGAAGACGAGGCCGGAAATGAAGATCAGGTTGTCCAGCTGGCCGGCTAATTCCGTTACGTACGTTGTCAGGACGGGCTGGATGATGAGGATGACCATCTGCACGAAGACGGCGAAAATCAGCATGTTGCGGATGAGGGGATGATGCCACAGGCTTCCCTCGTCTGCCGGTGCGGCGGCCTGCGCCGTTTCTGCCGGAGCGTCCGTGTCAGGCGGTTCCTTGATGAAGAATACGAGGACGAGAAAGTTTAAGAATAAAGCGCCTGCGGCGAGGAAAAAGGACATGCGCATGCCGAAGATTTCTGCCAGCAGCCCGCCGAACAGGGGACCGATGACCCCGCCGGCCGTCAGGGCGCCCTGCATGACTCCCAGGCAGATGCCCAGTTTTTTAGGAGGTGCGTACGTCGTCATAATAGCCAGCTCCATAGGCCACAGGCCTGCGGCAAAGCCCTGGAACATGCGCATGAACGTCAGCTGCAGCGGCGAGGTGACGATGCCGCCGAGAAAATAGCTGATCGCCAGCAGCAGGCTGGAACGGATCGCCATGAGCCGTTTGCCTTTTTTATCGGCCAGGCGTCCCCAGATCGGGGCCATAATCGCGCTGACGGCGAAGGTCGACGAAAAGACGACGCCGGACCAGATATTGACCGAAGACGCGTCTACGCCCAGCTCCCGCGTCAAATACATGGGCAGAAAGGGAATAAGCATCGTGTAGCTGGAAGACATGAACACGACGTTGCAGGTTAATATGGCTAAACAGACTTTCCAATTCATGATCGATTCGCCTCTTTTATATGGTATATTCTATATATTTCTTTATATACTTATAATAATCTATTTGAGTACGTTCATTATACTGCAACTTTTTGGAAAATGGTAGACCCGTCGGTTGGTCTTGCTGAATTCATGCCGGACTTATATAATAAAGACACCGCATGGCGACAGGCGGGCATGCCGCCGCCTTTTCCTGCGGAAGGACAAGACTTGAAAAGAAGGAACGCTGCATGATTATATATCTCCTGAAGCGCATAGCCGGCGCTGCCGTCGTGCTGTGGGCTATTATTACGATTACCTTCGGGCTGATGCACGCCATACCGGGCGGCCCGTTTACACAGGAAAAGAAGCTGCCGCCGGCCGTCATGGAAAACATCGAAGCCCGATACCATCTGAACGACCCGCTCTGGAAGCAGTATGCCGATTACGTCGGCCGGGCCGCCGTGTTGGATTTGGGCCCGTCTTATAAATACCCGGGCCGCACGGTGAACGACATCATCGCCGAAACCTTTCCCGTGTCGGCCGCTTTGGGATGCATCAGCCTGTGTCTGGCCGTCGGCGTCGGCGTGGCGGCCGGTCTGGCCGCAGCCTGGTACAAGAACCGCTGGCTCGATTACGCCCTGATGCTTGGTGCGACCTTCGGCGTATCCGTTCCCAGTTTTATTATCGCGGCGCTGCTGGTGCAGCTGTTCGCCTTTACCTGGCCCGTGCTGCCGGCGGCGATGTGGAAGGGGCCGTCCTATGTCATCCTGCCGGCCTTGGCCCTGGCGGCTCATCCGACGGCCTTCGTCATGCGCCTGACCCGTTCCAGCGTGCTCGACGCGCTGGGACAGGACTATATACGTACGGCCCGTTCCCGCGGCGCAGGAAAATACTCCCTCCTGTGCCGCCACGCCCTGCGCAACGCTTTGCTGCCGGTTGTCAGCTACATCGGCCCCTTGGCGGCGGCCTTGCTGACAGGCAGCTTTATCGTCGAGTCCATGTTTGCCATTCCCGGCCTGGGGCGGCATTTTGTTACCAGCATATATAACCGCGATTATACGGTCATATTGGGGATTACGATTTTTTACAGCTTTCTTATCATGCTGATGAATTTATTGGTAGATCTGGTGTATCCGCTGCTGGACCCGCGGATTGCCTTGAAATCGCGTAAGGGGGAATGACCATGGACGCTCGTGAATTTGAGCCTATCGGGCCGGAAGCGCGCCTGGAGCCCTATGTTTCGCCGCAGAAGCTGCGCGAGCGGGGCTGGCGGCAGATGAAAAAAAATCGGCTGGCCCTCTGGGGCATGGCGATTGTCGCCGTCATGACCGTTTTGGCTGTCGTCGGGCCGTGGCTGTCGCCGTATACGTACGACGCGCAGAATTTCGCCATGGCCAATGCCTGGCCGTCGCGGGAGCACTGGTTCGGCACCGACTCGCTGGGACGGGATTTGTTCGTCCGCGTCCTGTACGGCGCGCGCATTTCCTTGTCTATAGGACTGGTTGCCAGCCTGATCAACGTATGCATCGGCGTGTTGTACGGCGGCGTCGCCGGCCTGGTCGGCGGCCGGACGGAACGGATCATGATGCATATCGTCGACGTCCTGTATTCGATTCCCATGCTGCTGTACGTCATCCTGCTCATGGTAGTATTTCGTCCGGGCCTGCTCAATATTTACCTGGCCTTGGGCATATCGTACTGGCTCAACATGGCCCGTATCGTCCGCGGCCAGATACTTAGCTTAAAGCAGCAGGATTACGTGCTGGCTGCGCGGTCCTGCGGCGCGTCGACGTGGCAGATCCTGCGCCGCCACATGATTCCCAACTGCGTCGGCCCGATCATCGTCACGTTGACCTTATCCATTCCCGACGCTATTTTTACGGAGGCTTTTTTGAGCTTTATCGGATTGGGCGTATCAGCGCCCATGGCAAGCTGGGGCGTACTGGCTTCGGAAGGCATCAACAGCATGCGATCCTTCCCGTTCCAGCTGTTCTTTCCGGCGGCGGCCCTGAGCCTGACCATGCTGGGATTCATGTTTCTCGGCGACGGTCTGCGCGACGCCTTGGACCCGCAGAATCAGAAGGAGGGAAGCCGATGAAGCCGTTATTAGACATCGATGGGCTGTCCGTGTCGTTTCGCACGTACCGCGGTATCCTCGAAGGGCTGCATGAGGTGTCATGGCGTGTATATCCCGGAGAGACCGTGGGCATTGTCGGCGAATCGGGCTGCGGCAAATCCATTACGGCCCAGTCGGCGATGAAGCTGCTGCCGGAAGAAACGGCGATGTATACGAACGGCCATATTTACTGGGACGGCCGGGATATACTGCCCTTGCGCGAGGGGGATATGAACGCATTGCGGGGCCGGCAGATGGCTATGATATTCCAGGACCCCATGACCTCGCTGAATCCGGTGCTAACGATAGGCAGCCAGATTCGCGAAGGTCTGGACCCGGCGAAATTCAAGAGCCGGAAGGAACGGGATGAACGGGCCCTGGCGCTGCTGCGGGCCGTCGGAATTACAAATCCGGAAAAGCGATTGGGCCAATATCCCCATGAGCTGTCCGGCGGCATGCGCCAGCGCTGCCTCATCGCCATGGCCTTGGCCGGCGAGCCGCGGCTGCTCTTCGCCGACGAGCCGACGACAGCTCTCGACGTGACGACGGAAGCGCAGGTATTGGCGCTGATTCAGGAGCTGCAGAAGCAGCTGGGCATGGCCGTCGTCCTTATTTCCCATAACCTCGGCGTCATCGCCCAGATGTGCCGGCGCGTGTACGTCATGTACGCCGGCTGCGTCGTCGAGGAGGGGCCTGTAGAAGATATTTTTTATCGGCCTGCCCATCCGTATACGCAGGGGCTGCTGGCGTCGCTGCCGGACCCGTCCCGGCCGGACAAGGAGCTGACGGGCATCGACGGACAGGCTCCCGATTTGTTCCATATGCCGGCAGGCTGCCGCTTTTATCGCCGCTGCCCGCGAGCCATGCGCGTCTGCACGCATAGTCTGCCGCCGCCGTATGAGCTGGGCGGCGGCCATCGCGCGGCGTGCTGGCTCCTGTGCCCGGAAAGGAGGAAGGGCTGTGAATCTGATTGAGGCTGTTCATATTACAAAGCAATTCGTCGCAGGCCGGGACTGGCTGGGACGGCCGAATAAGGTAGTGACGGCCGTTCGCGACGTATCTCTGGCTATACGGCCGGGCGAGACCGTCGGCTTAGTCGGCGAATCGGGCTGCGGTAAATCGACCTTTGCCCGCACCGTGCTGGGACTGTACGAAAAAACGGGCGGCCAGGTGCTGTATAAGGGACAGGATACGGCCGAGGCCGACGCGGCTAAAGCGTACCGACGCTGTGTCCAGATGATTTTTCAGGACCCCTATTCGTCCTTAGACCCCCGTATGACCGTCGGCGACATTATCAGTGAACCCCTGCGGAACTACGGCCTTTGCCCTACGGCGGAGGAACGGCGGAAGACCGTAGAGGCTCTCTTGGAGATGGTTGACTTGCGGGCCGAAGCGGCCCAGCGCTATCCTCATGAATTCAGCGGCGGCCAGCGGCAGCGCGTCGGCATTGCCCGCGCCCTGGCCTTGAAGCCGGAATGCGTGTTCTGCGACGAGCCCATTTCGGCCCTCGACGTATCCGTGCAGGTGCAGATCGTCAATATGCTGAAGCGGCTGCAGCAGGAGCTGGGCTTGGCGTACTTGTTTATTTCCCATGACTTGGCTATGGTGGATCACGTCAGCCGCCGTATCGGCGTCATGTATTTAGGCCGCCTTGTCGAGTTGGGACCGGGCGGCGACGTATTTCACCGGCCCCTTCATCCCTATACGAAGCTGCTGATTTCCGCCGTGCCGCGTCCCGACCCGGGACACAAGCGGCGCGTCGTCGTCGAGGGGGAAATTCCCGGGCCCTTCGACGTGCCGTCGGGCTGCGTGTTTCATCCGCGCTGTCCCTATGCGTCGGACCGGTGCCGCCGGGAAGAGCCCCTGTGGCGGAAAGTGCGGCCGGAGCGGTACGTCGCCTGCCACGCTGTGGCAGAGGAGGGCCTATGATGAAACGGATATTGGCGAGTATCGGCCTGGGGTTGCTGCTGTTGGCCTGCTGGGGCTGCGGGGCCGCGCCCCGTCCCGATACGGTAAGCTACGTGCTGGAGGCCGAGCCGTCGCGTTTGGACCCGGCGATGACGACGGCCCTGCCGGAAAGCAACGTGGAGCTGCAGATTTTCGAGGGGCTGACCCGCCTGGACGACCATGACGTGCCGCAGCCGGCCCTGGCCGCTTCGTGGCAGATTTCGCCGGACGGCAAGGTGTATACGTTTTATCTGCGCGACGGCATCTGCTGGAGCGACGGCACTCCGATTACGGCTCAGGATATTGAATACTCGTGGAAACGGGTGCTGAATCCGGACGTCGCTTCGGAAAACGCCTACATGCTGTTCTGCATTGATAAGGCCGAAGCGTATTTTAAGCGTCAGGCCCGAGCTGACGAAGTAGGCGTCGCTGCCCTGGATGATAAGACACTGCAGGTGCGGCTGACGAACCCGACGGCCTACTTTCTCAATTTGACGGCTTTCCACTGCTATTACCCTGTGCCGAAGCATATCGTCGAAGCCCGTCCCGATACGTGGGCTGCCGACGCGGAGACGATGGTGTGCAGCGGGCCCTATAAGATTACGGCTTGGAATCACTCCAGCCAAATCGATATGGTGAAAAACGATGCTTATTGGGACGCCGACGCCGTCGTTTTGGACCGCCTCGAATTTCCGATCAGCGATTCTCAGGCGACGCGCCTCACGCTGGTAGAAAGCGGGCAGGCTAATATGACCGTCGAGCCGCCGCCGTCGGAACAGGAACGATTGGAAGGGCTGGGACTGTATAAGATTGCGCCGTACCTTGGCTCGTATTACTATGTGTTCAACGTGCAGAAGCCGCCCTTTGACGACGTAAACGTCCGCCGGGCCTTTGCGGCGGCCGTGCGGCGGGAAGAGCTGGTGCGCCATGTCGTGCGGGCTCAGAAGGAAGCGGCCTACGCCTGGGTGCCGCCGGGCATTGCCGACGAAGAGACGGGCCGCGATTTTCGTGAAGAAGGCGGCGATTTAGCCGTCGAAGACGAGGCGGCCGCCAGGGCCTATCTGAAGGCTGCCGGATATGACGAAGACCATCCGCTGCCGGAGGTGACGATTTTATTCAATACGAACGAAATGCACAAGGCCATCGCCGAAGCGATGCAGGCCATGTGGAAGGACGCGTTGGGAGCTGACGTCTTTTTGGCGAATCAGGAATCAAAGGTGTTCCTGGCGACGCGCAGCCAAGGCGATTACCAAATTGCCCGGGCGTCGTGGATTGCCGACTACGTCGACCCGATGACGTTTTTAGACGTCTTTGCAGATAGGGATAATGACGCCCGCTATTATAATGTTATATATAATAATTTGGTGCAGGCGGCTAAAGAGACCAACGATCCGGCGCTGCGCCGGCAGTATATGCACGAAGCTGAGCAAATTTTGTTCGACGACTGCGTCATCATCCCGATTTACTATACGACGCAGCCCTACGTCGTGCAGCCCTATGTCAAGGGCTATCATTGGTCGCCTTTGGGCGTCGTCGATTTCAAACGGGCCTATTTAGAATATTAGAAAGGAAGAACTGCATGTATACTTTTCCGAAACCGCTGCGGCCGGGCGATACGATTGCCGTCGTAGCGCCGTCGGCTGCCCTGGCGGACGACGATTTGCAGGAAGGCGTCGATTTCATACGATCCTTAGGCTATGACGTCAAGCTGGGACGGTCTGTCGGCGCTCATTGGGGATACCTGGCCGGTACGGACGAGCTGCGGGCGCAGGACATTCACGAAGCCTTCGGCGACGACGGCGTGTCCGCCGTGCTTTGCCTGCGCGGCGGATATGGAGCCGCCCGGCTGCTGCCGCTCCTGGATTATGAGTTCATTGCGGCCCATCCTAAAGTATTTATGGGATTCAGCGACATTACAGCCCTGCATACGGCTTTTCTGCAGCGCTGCCATATGGCGACGGTCCACTGCGCCATGGCCATGTCCTTGGGCCATACGGCGTCGGACTATACGCGGGAGCAGTTTTCCCAGGGGCTGCAGTCGCCCTTTTCGGCGCGGACCCTTTCCCTTCCCGAAGGAACTGTGCTGGAGCCTATCGTGCCGGGCTGCGTTTCCGGACCCTTGTGCGGCGGCAACATGATGCTCCTGTCGGTCCTGACGGGGACGCCGTATGAGCTGGACGGCACGGACGCCGTCGTGCTGCTGGAAGAAATCGGCGAAGACGCCTACGCACTGGACCGGATGCTGTGCCAGTTTGAGCAGTCGGGCTTATCCGAACGGGCGGCGGCCTTTGTCTTCGGCGATTTTGCCCATTGCGGGCCGACGCAGAAGAGCGAGTATGAGTTTACCGTAAAGGAAGTCGTATTCCAATACGCCCAGCGCTGGGGAAAGCCAGCTCTTTGGGGGGTTCCTGCCGGTCATGGCCGGCATAACGCCTGGCTTCCCTTCGGCGCGACGGCCCAGCTGTGCAGTACGGCGGACGGAGCGGAGCTGGCCATCACTGCGCCGACATTCTGAAGCAGAAAGGGAGATTGACATGGATAAGCAGAAGATGAAGGAAGCAGCTTGCCAAAAGGTCGACGAGCTGCAGCCCTTAATTTACGAAATTGCCGACTACATACACGGCCATCCCGAATTGGGCGGCAGCGAATACTTGGCGTCGTCCTATTTGCGGAAGGTGCTGCGCGACGCCGGTTTTACAGTGGAAGACGTCGTGCCCGAAGCGTTTCCAACGGCCTTTCATGCTTCGTGGGGAGACGGGCCGTTTCACATGGGATTTTTAGCGGAATACGACGCCCTCCCGGAGATTGGCCATGGATGCGGGCATAACCTCATCGCAGCCATGAGCGTCGGAGCGGCCCTAGCCTTTGCCGCTGTCTGCGGCGACGGCGCGACGGTTCATGTATACGGCTGCCCGGCCGAGGAAACGGCAGGCAGCAAGGTGTATATGAGCGACCAGGGCGTATTCGACGGTCTGGATGGGGCCGTGATTCTCCATCCCTGCGCCGATACGACCAGCATCGGCGGCACGTCGTATGCCTCCCATCCTATGGAATTTACCTTTTTGGGCAAGGCCGCCCATATTGCCGACAGGGAGTACGAGGGAATCAACGCCCTGGATGCCCTCGTCGATTTTTATCGGCAGATGGAAGACCTGGAGCAGTCGTGGACGGAACCCCATCTGATCGGCGCTATCATTACGGACGGCGGCGTCGCTCCCAATATCGTGCCTGATAAAGCGGTGATGCGGGCTACGATACGGGCTCTCGACGCGTCGTATTTAGAAACGGTCATGCTGCCGCAGATTCGCGAGCTGGCCCAAGCCGTTGCCCAGACGCATGGGGCGGAGGTTGCGATGGTTCACTATGAGCCGCTGTATAAAAATATGATACAGGACGCCAAAATGAACGTGTATTTTGCCGAAGCCTTTAACGCCCTTCATGAACCCTTCGACGTAAAAGACGACGACTATGCCGATGGTTCCAGCGACGTAGGCAACGTGAGCCAGGTCACGCGGGCCTGTCAGCCGGAGATCTGCATTTGCTACGACGCGGCGGCTCATACGGAAAAATTCGCTGCGGCAGCAGGCGGCGAGCTGGGGAAAATGCAGGCCTTAGTAGGGGCCAAAGCGATGGCCATGGTGGCCGTAGAGCTCATGAATGAAAAGAATGGCAAAGAATTCTTATCGTGAATTTTTTTCTTTATGAACTGGCAAAAAATGTATGAGTAAAACGTGATGAGATATATTGACAAAAGAACACCTCAATAATATACTTTAGGCAAGATGATATTTCATTATCATTTTGCGGAACGTCTTAAGAAAGAAGAGGGAAGTGATCACATCATGAAATCTATCGTATTATACTCGTCTCATACAGGAAGAACGAAAAAAATTGCCGAGCATGTCGTAAGCGGACTGCCGGAAGGTACGCCGTGCCTGCCCGTTGAAGAAATGCCGGCCGATATCAACTCCTACGACTGCGTTTTTTTGGGCTGCTGGGCTGACGGCGACGCCGTAGACGCCGGCGCTGCGCAGGCTTTGGAACAATTGGACAATAAGAACGTCGCAGTATTCGTCACCGTGCAGAGCGGACCCTTCTCCGACGACTCGGCGAAAATTTTGCGCACCGTCATCGACGTCCTTCCTTCGGGCTGCAAGATCGTCGGCACCTATGTCACGCCGACGGAACGGGAAGATAATAAAGAAGAAAGTGATCAGAAGGCGCGGGCTTTTGCTCGGGACTTTGCTGAAAATACGCTTGACCGCTTGATGGGCGCCGGAGTTTAATCGCTTGTGTTTGTACGGACTCGCTAAAGAAATCCATTGGATTTCTTTAGCGTTTTTTGTTGCCGCCATTTAAACGAGACGGCCTGATGCGGCGTTTACCAGGTGTTTTTCCGAAACACACATTTTTGTAGGAAAAATCTCTTGACAACAGGACG
>NZ_SJOT01000022.1:0-51257 GCF_012027795.1 Megasphaera sp. SW808 | reverse complement strand
TGCAGCAGCTCCAAGATTGAATTTTATGGGGAAAAATGATACGATTACGTATATATTTTAAGAATGGCCTTCAAGGTTCGAGG
Organism: Megasphaera sp. SW808; assembly: GCF_012027795.1. Classification (NCBI taxonomy): domain Bacteria; kingdom Bacillati; phylum Bacillota; class Negativicutes; order Veillonellales; family Veillonellaceae; genus Megasphaera; species Megasphaera sp. SW808. The sequence continues at coordinate 51,174 of NZ_SJOT01000022.1, read as the reverse complement.
GATGTTTGCCGAAAGGGGAATGGGACATGGAACTGCGCGTGCTGAAGTATTTTTTAGTCGTTGCCAGAGAAGAGAATATTACGAAGGCGGCCAAGATGCTGCACATCACGCAGCCTACCTTGTCGCGCCAGCTCATGCAGATGGAGGAAGAGTTCGGTGTGTCCCTGTTCAAGCGCAGCAAGCACAGCATCATACTGACTGAGGAGGGCATGATACTGCGCCGCCGGGCCCAGGAGCTCGTCGACCTGGCCGAAAAGACGGCGAAGGAAGTGTCGCGGCAGGACGAGGTCATTTCCGGCGAAATCGCCATCGGCTGCGGCGAGACGAAGAATCTGGAGCCTATGGCCAAGGTCATGGCGGCCTTTCAGCAGGCCTATGGAGAGGTGCAGTTTACCTTGTATACGGGCATTGCCGACGACGTGAAGGAGCGCATCGAGCAGGGAACCCTCGATTTCGGACTACTCATTGAGCCCGTAGACGTGAGCAAGTACAGCTACCTGCGCATGCCTCTCAAGGACCGCTGGACCGTGCTGATGCGGCAGGATCATCCCATGGCGGCGAAGGAGGCCGTCGAGCCGCAGGATCTGGCCGGGCAGCGCCTCATCATGCCGGCCCGCTTGTCCGTAAAAAATCAGGTCGAAGCCTGGCTGGGGCGATGGCAGTCCGACGTGCGCCTGGCCGTGTACATGAATCTGTCGGCATACAACAAGATGGTCCTGACGGACAACGGCGTCGGCCTGGCCTTGGGGCTGGACTTCGACACGGTCTTGCCGGGCTTGTGCATGCGCCCTATGAAGCCGTTCATCGAAAACGGCAGCTACATGGTCTGGAAAAAGAACCAGTTCTTGTCGCCGCTGCTGGAACGGTTCATCGAGTTTACGGAAGTATATCTGCAGGAGCACTATGGAGCGCAGCGCGGTGAATAGGGCACCGGCGTCTGGACAAAGGCGTTTCACCGGGCGGGCTTTGCTTTTGCCGTCGTCTTACTTGTTTTTTCCATTCCATCGTAGTATGATATATATGTAAAAAATACATAATATATTTACATTAATATATTTAGTCTTTGAGGCAAGGTGAGAAAGGGAAATCCTTTCAGAGTCCTGACCGGCGGTGATAGTCCGCAACCTCCTGAGGGAGCTGACCCGGCGAAATTCCGGGACCGACAGTATAGTCTGGATGAGAAAAGACTTCGGGCGTGGCACAGGTGTGTTTGCCGTGCCGTTCTCAAGTGCGAAAAGGCTGGATGTATTCCGGCCTTTTTTTGATTTGCCGCAAGATAGAAGGGCAGGTAATGGATATGGAAAAGAAATATTATTTGGGATTTGACGCCGGGACGCAGAGCGTAAAGGTCGCCGTGTACAGCGAGGACATGGAATGCGTAGCTATGGATACGGCCAAGACGACGCTGTATTATCCTCACCCCGGCTGGGTGCAGATGGACGTAGACGAATATTACCGCCTCATCAAGCAGTGCATGGCGTCGTGCAGCCGCCAGCTGGAAGAGAAGGGGATTTCCCCAGCGGCAGTGCGGGCCATTATGGGCGACGGCATCATCTGCGGCATCGCCGGCGTCGACGCCGAAGGGAACGCCGTGACGCCGTACGTCAACTATCTGGACAGCCGCACGGCCGACGACGTAGAAGCGCTGAAAGAACTCAAGCTGGATATCTGGGCGGCCGAAACGGGCAACGCTGAGCCCAACGTCATGTTCCCGGCTATGTTTGCTCGCTGGTTCATGAAGCATATTCCGGCCTTTAAGGAAAAGGGCGTCAAGTTCGTCCACAACTGCCCGTACGTCCTCATGCATCTGGCCGGATTGCAGGGAGAAGACGCCTTTATCGACTGGGGCGCTATGTCCGGCTGGGGCCTGGGCTACAACGTCGTGACCAAGGAGTGGTCCGATGAGCAGCTGCGCATCCTGGGCATCGACAAGAAATACATGCCGCGTATCGTCAAGCCCTGGGACATTATTGGACATCTCTGCGAAGACGATGCTCTGGAAACGGGCTTCCCTGCCGGTATTCCCATTTGCGCCGGCGCCGGCGATACGATGGAATCCATGATGGGCAGCGGCATTCTGGAAGCGGGCAAGGCCGTCGACGTAGCCGGCACGTGCGCTATGTTCTGCGCCGCCACGGACGGCATCATTCCTGAATTGTCCGTACCGGGCAGCGGCCTCATCTTCAATTCGGGCACCTTGCCGGGAACGTATTTCTACTGGGGAATGGTGCGGACCGGCGGACTGGCCCTGCGCTGGTTCAAGGATTCGATTTGCCGCCGCGAAGACGACGACTACTATGCCGAGCTGGACGTGCTGGCAGCACGCCATACGGCCGGCTGCGACGGGGCGATGTTCATTCCCTACCTGACGGGCGGCAACGGCGATTTCCCCCATGTGCGCGGTACCTTCACGGGCCTGACCCTAGACTCGGACCAGGGGGCGATGTGGCGCTGCGTCCTCGAAGGCATCGGCTACGACTACATGGAAGTTACCGACCGGTACCGGGCGGCAGGCATCGACCTGACGACCCTGACCATTACGGAAGGCGGCAGCCGTGACGATTTGTGGAATCAGATCAAGGCTGACATGCTGGACACGCAGGTATCGACGCTGCGCGTCGCCGGCGGGGCCGTGCCGACAAACTGCATCGTAGCCGCCTACGGAGCCGGCGATATTGCCGACCTCAAGCAGGCTCTCCAGCGGCAGCTCGCCGTTCACAAGACCTTTATGCCGAATAAGGACAACACGGCCATGTACAGGCGGCAATACGAACAAAGACGCCATATCTTGCAGGCCTTAAATGTCGGCGAAGGGCAAAAAAATGAATTGTGAAAAATTACATAATCTGGTATGACCAACGTTCATAATATAACGTAGTAAACGGCGCTTTTGGTATCGAATGATGAAATAAAAGTATTGGACATGGTTTATGTATTAAAAAAACGTATACATAATATGCAGTTTTTTGGAAAAATCGCGTTTTTTCGGTAGATTTTTTTGGAAAACGTGATATACTATGAGTGTAAGCAGTGAAACTTATTTTAATATCGCGCGTGAGTTTTTGAAAAGAACTCGTGAAAAAAATCACGCGAAATAAGGAGGAGTTTAACATGTTTTGTAAAAAGGTAATGGTTATTGGCGCAGGCACCATGGGTTCCGGTATCGCTCAGGTATTTGCTGTTAACGGTTGCGAAGTCGTTTTAAATGATATTAAAGACGAATTCATCGCCGGCGGCAAAGCTAAAATTGATAAAGCCTTGACGAAATTGGTCAGCAAGGAAAAAATGACGCAGGAAGAAAAAGACGCCGTAATGGGCCGCATTTCCGGTTTCGTTACCCGCACGGCCGACAACATGAAAGACATCGACCTCGTTGTTGAAGCTGCTATCGAAGATCTGAAAATCAAATCGGCTATCTTCAAAGAATTAGACGAACTCTGCCCGGAACACACGATCCTGGCCAGCAACACGTCCTCTTTGTCCATCACGCAGATCGGCGCAGCTACAAAACGTCCGGACAAAGTTATCGGCATGCACTTCTTCAACCCGGCTCCGGTCATGAAATTGATCGAACTCATCAACGGCATCGCTACTTCTGAAGATACGTTCGCAAAAATCAAAGAAGTATCCGAAGAAATCGGCAAATCCCCGGTTAAAGTTGCAGACTTCCCGGGCTTCGTAGGCAACCGCGTCGTTATCCCCATGATCAACGAAGCTATCCAGGCTTTGATGGAAGGCGTAGCATCCAAAGAAGATATCGACTCCGTATGCAAACTGGGCTTCAACCATCCGATGGGCCCCTTGGCTTTGAGCGACTTGATCGGCAACGACGTTGTCCTTCACATCATGGAAGTTCTCTATGAAGGCTTCGGCGATCCGAAATATCGTCCGTGCCCGCTCCTCAAAACGTACGTCAACGCCGGTTACCTCGGCCGCAAGACGGGCAAAGGCTTCTACGACTACACGAAATAATAGGCGAGCAGTACAAACACAACTCTATAAGCAAGCAATGTAAACTCAAGCGATTTATATTTGTCAGGCAGTGGGCGTGAGTATTCACGCCCCTTGTTTGCACGTCCTACGTGTGAATATATTATTTTGGGAGGGTTCTAATTATGGACTACAAAAACATTCTTTACTCGGCAGAAAACGGTATTGCAACGATTACGATCAATCGTCCGAAAGCTCTGAACGCCCTGAACACGGAAACGGTTTCGGAATTAAGAGACCTCGTCGGCAAAATCGCCGCTGATTCCGAAATTAAAGTCGTCGTTATCACGGGTTCCGGCAGCAAATCCTTCGTAGCCGGCGCAGATATCGTTGAAATGTCCACGAAGAATGCAGTTGAAGGTCGCGCATTCGGCAAAATCGGTCAGGATACGTTTACGGAAATCGAAAACATGCCGCAGCCGGTTATCGCTGCTATTAACGGCTTCGCTTTGGGCGGCGGCTGCGAACTGTCCTGCGCTTGCGACATCCGTTATGCTTCTGAAAACGCTAAATTCGGTCAGCCCGAAGTTGGCCTCGGCATTACGCCGGGCTTCGGCGGCACGCAGCGTCTGCCCCGTGTCGTTGGCCGCGGCTACGGCAAAGAACTGATTTTCACGGCTGGCATGATCGACGCTCAGGAAGCATATCGTATCGGCCTCGTAAACAAAGTTGTTCCTCAGGAAGAACTGATGGATACCGTATATGCATTGGCTAAGAAGATCGCGAAAAACGCTCCGATCGCCGTACAGCTCTCCAAAGCAGCTATCAACCGCGGTATCAACTGCGACGTTATCACTGGTATTGCTTATGAAGACGAAGTATTCGGCCTTTGCTTCGCTACGGAAGACCAGAAAGAAGGCATGGGCGCTTTCGTTGAAAAACGTAAAGCTACGTTCACAGGCAAATAATATCCTTGATATTGCCATATGAATAAGAAAAAACCGTATCCTCGTCAGAGGGTACGGTTTTTTTGATAGGCGAATTAGTCTTTAAAATAGGGCTTGAACACGGAGCGGTTTGGTTCCTTGCGGACCTTCTTTTCTCCGCTGCGGCGGAACGTTCCCGACGCGTTGTCGTTTTGCTTCCGCGGCGCAAAGTGACGGCGTTTCGTATTGCCGCTTCGATAGTCTCCGCTGCGTTCGCTCCGGTCGTTTCGTTCGGAACGGTCGTTCCGGTCGTGACGATAGTCGCGGCGGCGGTTTTTGTCGCCGTAGGGACGGCGGGAGCGGTGGACGCGCAGGGGCGCTTCTTCCGTAATGTTGACCGGCGTCGTGTCCGGCTCCTTCGTGAGCAGCTTGATGGCTGCTGACAGGAGGGCGACAGAGTCGAAGTGGGTGAGAAGCTCTTCGGCGTTGGCCCGGTAGATGCTGTAGTTGTCGTCTTCTGTCGCGGCGACGAGACGGCGGATAGCCGCCTGCTGGGCTCCTTCCAGGGCTTCCGAGAAGGTCGGGGCCTTGCGGCGGGCGATGCGCCGTTTGATGAGCCGTTCGATGGCCCGCAGGTGGTCGATTTCGCGGGGAATGACGAAGGTCGTCGCTTCGCCGCTCTGGCCGGCCCGGCCTGTACGGCCGACGCGGTGGACGTAGCTTTCCGGGTCCTGGGGTAAATCGTAGTTGAATACGTGGGTGACGCCGCTGATGTCGAGGCCGCGGGCGGCGACGTCGGTGGCGACGAGGATATCGATAGTCTTTTCGCGGAATTGGCGGATGACCGTGTCCCGTTTAGCCTGCGTCAGGTCGCCGTGAATGCCTTCGGCGGAATAGCCACGCTTTTTCAGGGCTTCGGACAGCTCGTCGACGCGGCGCTTGGTACGGACGAAGATGATGGCCAAATCCGGCTCCTGCAGGTCGAGAAGGCGGCAGAGGATGTCGAATTTCTGGCGGTCCGGCACTTCGATGTAGGACTGCTCGATGAGGTCGATAGTCACTTCCTTGGCCTTCATGCGGACGATCTGCGGGTCATGGAGGAAGGTTTCCGCCAGCTGCTGAATGGGCTTGGGCATGGTAGCCGAGAACAGCAGGGTCTGACGGGTGCTGGGCGTGGCGGCCATGATGAGGTTGATGTCTTCGATAAAGCCCATGTCCAGCATTTCGTCGGCTTCGTCGAGGACGATCGTCGAAATATGGCTCAGGCTGATGGTGCCGCGCTTCATGTGGTCGATGAGGCGGCCCGGCGTGGCGACGACGATCTGCGGCGATTTGCGCAGGCGGCGCAGCTGTCGTTCCATATCTTGTCCGCCGTAAATCGGCAGGGCCTGGATGTGGGTGAATTGGGCCAGGTGGTTGAGCTCTTCGGCGACCTGCATGGCCAGCTCGCGCGTCGGCGACAGGACGACGGCCTGTATTTCCTTCGACGGCTCGGACGCTAATATTTTTTCTAATACGGGAATGCCGTAGGCTGCCGTTTTGCCCGTGCCGGTCTGTGCCTGGCCGATCATATCGCAGCCCGACATGGCGACGGGGATGGCGTTTGCCTGAATCGGCGTCGGTTCTTCAAAGCCCATTTCGTTTAAGGCGTTGAGAATGACGTCGCTAATTTGTAAGGTTTGAAATTTTTCTAACATGTATGCCTCCTTTTGTATAACTTATTTATTATATCATTAGATAGATTAAAAGAATAGAGGGGGGCTGCGTTTTTGCGGCAGGAGAAATGGCTGGATTTCGTATTGAGCGGCGGCGGAATTCCTGTTATAATGAAAGAAACGAATGTTCGCAGAAAGGGAGGATACGATGATGGATTTGCTGCAGGGGCTGAACGACGCCCAGCGTCAGGCCGTGACGACGACGGAGGGCTGCGTGCGGGTCATCGCCGGCGCCGGCTCGGGCAAGACGCGGGCCTTGTCGCACCGGTTTGCCTTTTTAGTCAACGAGCTGGGCATCTTGCCGGGCCACATCCTCTGCGTCACCTTTACCAACAAGTCGGCGGCGGAAATGCGCCGGCGCATCCACAACCTGACAGGCGACAACGACACGGGCTACGTCAATACGTTCCATGGATTCTGCGTATCGGTCCTGCAGGAAGACAGCCACGCCGTCCAGTATCCCAAGAATTTTCTCGTCCTCGATAATGCCGATATCGACGCCATGCTCCAGATGATTTACGAAGAACGGGGGCTGACGCTGCGCAATATGACCTTTTCCGCCGCCCGGGATATGATAGAAATGCGCAAGCTCGTCCAGGAACCGGAATATTACGCCGACATGATTACGATGTCTCTGGAGCGGCTGAAAAAGAAGTACGACGAAGCCTCGTCGGCTGCGGACATCATCTTCTACGGCTATTTGTATCAGGAAAAGAAATGCTTCGGCCTCGATTACAACGACCTCATCAAGTTTTCCCTGTATATTTTCAAGGAGCACGACGACATCCGGCTGAAATGGCAGCGGCGGCTGGAATACATCATGATCGACGAATTTCAGGATATCGACCTGCTCCAATACGAGCTCATGAGCGTGTTGTGGGGCTATCACAAGAATTTATTCATCGTCGGCGACCCGGACCAGACGATTTATACGTGGCGCGGCGCCAACGTGAAGTATCTCCTCGAATTCGACAAGGCCTTCCCGGGAACGAAGACCATTCTGATGATGGATAATTACCGCTCGACGCCTCAGATTTTGGCGGCAGCCAACTCTCTCATCGACAACAACATGTGCCGTATGGCCAAGTCGCTCCGGCCGACCTTGCCTGACGGCGACGCCGTAGTCTGTCATTTTGCCGAAAGCCCTCAGGATGAAGGGCAGTGGATGGCCGGGCGCATGAAGGCCTTGCGCGAACGCGGCGTGCCTTACAAAGACATGGCCGTCCTGTATCGGGCCCATTACGTGACGCGGACTGTGGAGGAAGCGCTGCTGAAGGAACACATACCCTACGTCATATACAGCGGCGTCCAGTTTTTCAACCGCAAGGAAATCAAGGACGCCCTCAGCTATTTGCGCATCATCGCCTATAAAGACGACTTGTCCTTCCGGCGGATCGCCAACGTGCCGAAGCGCAATCTGGGCAAGCGGCGCATGGCCTTTCTGCAGGAATACGCCGACGCCCGCGGCTGTTCTCTTTATGAAGCCTTGGTCGAAACGATGGATGACGGCCTGTTTAAGGGGACGAAGGCCCGCCAGTTCGTAGATCTCATCGAGTCCTTTGCCGCTGAATACGAGGGCCGGCCCGTGTCGGAGGTCCTGTCGGCAATCCTTGATACCAGCGGCTACGAGAAAGCCCTTCGCACCGAAGGCAGCCAGGAGCGGCTGGACAACCTGGCCGAGCTCAAGCAGGCCGTGTACGAGTATGAAACGACGTGCGGTGAGGAAGTCACGTTGGAGCATTATTTATCCCACGTGGCCTTGCTTACCAACGCCGACGCCGCGCCGGATGACGATAAGGTCAAGCTCATGACGGTTCACGCTGCCAAGGGGCTGGAATTTCCCTACGTGTTCCTGTGCGGCCTGAACGAAGGCATTTTCCCGTCGCGGAAGGTGCGGACGATGCAGGCTATGGAGGAAGAGCGGCGGCTGGCCTTCGTAGCCCTGACGCGGGCTGAAAAGGGATTGTATTTGTCCGAAGCGGACGGGCAGCACTTCGACGGTGCAGTCCGCTATCCGTCGCGGTTTATTCTGGATATGGGCCCGGAAGTGCTGGCCTATGACAATCCGCCGCCGGACAGCCTCGTCCGGGCGACTCGGGACTACATCGAGTACAGCGGAAAATACTGGCCCGACCGGGAAGGCGAAAGGCCCTTTGCTTCGGGCCAGCGGGTACGGCACGCCGTCTTCGGCGAGGGGACTGTCATCGACGCCGATATAGACCGGCAAGCCTACGTCGTGCAGTTCGATGCCATGGATACGGCGCGGATGATTTCGTTCCGCGTGAAGCTGGAAGCCCTGTAACTCAGGGAAAGGGTTGTTGCAGAAGAAAGAAGGAATACGCCTATGAACCCGGAAAAAATCTATCCCCGTACGGGAGATAGGGAGACTGTCTACTTAAAGCATGTCGTAACGAATCTCAACATATAAATTGGAATTTATGGAGGTAATTTTATTATGAGTAATAAAGACATAGCAACAAAAGAAGATTTAATGAAAGTAATAGATATATTTGACACAATTGGAATTGCATATTGGTTGGACGGTGGATGGGGTGTAGATGTTTTAGCAGGTAGACAAACAAGAATTCATAGAGATATAGATATAAATTTTGATGCCCAATATACGGAAGAGTTATTAGAGGTGCTTTTAAATCTGGGCTATACGATTAGTACGGACTGGAGTCCTGTTAGGATAGAATTATATAGTGATGAGCGTGGTTACTTAGACATTCATCCCTTTGTTTTAAATGAGGATGGGACTTCAAAACAAGCGAATTTGGAGGGAGGTTGGTATGAATTTGAAAAAGACTACTTTGGTTTCGCTTTTTTTGAAGGGAAAACAATTCCCTGTACATCCTTAAAAGGGCAAAAAGTTTTCCATTCAGGGTATGAATTACGAGATAAAGATATGCATGATATCTCCATTCTTGAAAGTTTATCAAAATAGCATGGAGGCAACTTCTTAAGATATATTTTATTTTTCTTAATGCCAATCATATGCGGATTCCTGTATTTACCTATCCCTTGCCTGTGATCTGGTTGGTTAGTATTGTTGCTCTATACATACGGCATGGCGAATATTTCTATGACGGGAATGAAAAAGCTGCTGGGAAAGGTAGGTGATGCGCTTTCCAGCAGCTTTTTGACGGATATGTTGTTTTTTTTACGTCGTGATTATCTTTGCGAGCGGCCTGGGAAATTAGGCTCCCAATACGTCGACGGCCTCAGCGGCCATGGGTTCGCCGCGGGTCAGGAAGGGTTCCCGGCTGCCGTCCAGCTCCTTGTTCAGACTGCGAATCCCGGATGAATGGCCGGTGCGTCGCCTATGTCACATTCGGCGCTGCATAAAGATAACCCAGACCATGGCAGGTTCTGCTGCGGTCTGGGTTTGTCATATCTGCTTATTTTTTATTTTTCTTGCGCGAGGCGAAGTCGCCGCAGGCCTGGATGAGGTTGACGCCTACGATGAGGATGATAATCGTCGCCAGCATGACGTCGGCGCGGAAGCGCTGGTAGCCGTAGCGGATGGCGATGTCGCCGAGGCCGCCGCCGCCGATTGCGCCGGCCATGGCCGAGGCGCCGATGAGGTTGACGACGAGGACCGTAATGTTGTTGATGATCGTCGGCAGGGCTTCGGGAATGAGGACCTTGCGGATGATCTGGAAGGGCGTGGCGCCCATGGATTCCGCGGCTTCGACGAGGCCGAAGTCGACGTCGCGGATAGACGTTTCAACGAGGCGGCTCAAAAAGGGAATGGCCACGATGGTCAGGGGCACGCAGGCCGCCGTCGTGCCGATGGACGTGCCGGCGATGATGCGGGTCAGAGGAATGATGGCGACCATGAGGATGATAAAGGGAATCGAGCGGATGATGTTGACGATGGTGCCCAGTATCTGATTGATAAAGCGGTTTTCCAGAATATGGCCCCGGCTGGTCGTGACCAGCGTAATGCCGAGGGGAATACCGATGATAGCGGCGATGACCGTGGAAACGGCGACCATGAAGACCGTTTCCTGAATGCCTTGGAGCATTAAATTAATGATTTCTTGGGACATATCCTAAAACCTCGCTTCCAATAGGTAATTCTTTGATATATTCAAATGCTTTTGCCTGTTGTTCCATAGAACCCATGATGACGACGATGAGATAGCCGAAAGGTTCGTCCTGAATGTAGTCGATATTGCCGTAGAGCACGCTGACGTAGGTGTGGAAGCGTTGTACGACCGATGCGACGACGGGTTCGTTCGTAGCCGCTCCCTTGAAGCGCAGGCGGACGAGCATATCGTAGCCCGGCGCAGGCTGATCCGTAATGCCCATCTTGGCGATGCCTGCGGGCAGTTCCATGTTGATGACCGATTTGACGAAGTCCTTCATCGTCTGGGACTGGGGATTGGTAAAGACGTCGACGACGCGGCCTGCTTCCTTGATGACGCCGCCCTCAATGACGGCAACGCGGTTGCAGATTTCCTTGATGACTGCCATTTCGTGGGTGATGATGACAATGGTAATGCCCAGGCGCTGGTTAATGTCCTTGAGCAGCTCGAGGATGGATTTCGTCGTCTGCGGATCCAGGGCCGACGTGGCTTCGTCGCACAGGAGGATGTTCGGGTCGCTGGCCAGAGCCCGGGCGATGCCGACGCGCTGCTTCTGGCCGCCCGACAGCTGGGCCGGGTAGTTGAACTGCCGGTCCGTCAGTCCGACTAATTCCAAAAGGTCGGCGACTTTTTTCTGGATGGCTTCCTTCGATGCGCCGATGAGCTCCAGGGGGAAGGCGATGTTGTCGAAGACCGTCCGCGACGAGAGCAGGTTGAAATGCTGAAATATCATGCCGATATGCTTGCGTTCCGCCCGCAGCTGGGCGTCGGTCATGTTCGTCAGGTTCTTTTCGTCGATGATGACGTTGCCGCTCGTCGGCCGTTCGAGCATGTTGATGCAGCGGACGAGGGTCGATTTGCCGGCGCCGCTCTTGCCGATAATGCCGAAGATTTCGCCGTCTTCAATGGTCAGGTTGACGCCTTTGAGGGCGTGGACCTGGGCCTTGCCGTCGTAGGTTTTGGTAATGTTTTCCAGTTTTATCACAATATCAACTCCTTGATTCAGTACGAGTTCAACCCGGTGGCAGTACAACTAAAAAAGCCGTCAAACAGATGACGGCTCGGTATTTCGTGTATGTCGCTTCATCTGCCGGAATACTCCGTTGGAATTGGCACCTTCCCTGACGGGGGTTGCCGCAGCGTCATGGGGCCAGTCCCTCAGCTGCTCTGGATGAACTTGTATATTTGGTTGTTGCTTAACATATTATCACTAAGGAACGGGTGTTGTCAAATGCAAGAGGTATCTCGCCGTGTAAAATAATAAGAAAACAAAAGAAATAGGCGCGGCCTGTGGCCTGGGATTTTCGTAAAATTGCAGAATATACACAGGAAAATCGGAATATTTTTCTAAAAATATAGTTGCATTTTAAATGTATTAAGCCCATCAATCGGATGCCTGCTGCAGAAAAGACAAGGGCACGGAGGTTTTATGAAGAATTTTTCCTTCGTTTAATTTTTGTTTATCTTTTCCGCATACACTGCATAGTAATGAATATATTTGCGAACGCATCAAGATATCTGCGGCGGCGTGGTATAATAAAAGACAAGGCGCGTCATGCGGCAGGAAAGCGGGGAGAAGGACAGATGAACCTGAGAGATATACCTATTGGAAAACGATTGCTGTTGTCTAACTTTGTCATGATAGCCATTCCCGTGGCCTTTACTCTCGTCGTCAGCATCGCTATTTTTTTAGGCCTCCACTTCGGCAACATCAACAGGGCGGCGGCCATTTCCTTTCTCTGGCCGGAGAGCAATGGCCCGACCTTATCGGTGCAGTTTGAGCTGAGCCGCCTCTGTGTCCGCGCCGACTGGTATACCGGAGGCATGGGCCGGCTCATGCAGACGAGCGACCACTTGGAGGATCAGGGCCTTACCGTAGCGATTTCCCAGCAAGGACGAATCCTGTATGCGACGGAGTATACTGATCCCTGGGCGACGATCGGCGAGGCGTACCGGCGCAGCCCGGGCAGCGGCGCGGCCCTCAACTGGTCGGACGAAGGCATCGCCTTCCATTATACGTCGCCTGAGACGGGCGTAGCCGTAGCCGTCATCGGGCCGGTACAACTGCGCAAGCACGGCGGCATTTGGGACCTCAGCTCGAAGAATATCGTGAAGGTCGCCTTTGTCGTCTTAGCCGTATTAGCGGTCCTCGTGACGATTGCCGTAGGGCTTTTCTTAGCGCGCCTGCTGGCCCGGCAAATCGTCCGGCCCGTAGAGGAGATGCGGAACATCGCCGAAGACATCAGCCGGGGCAATCTGGACCACCCCGTCGTCGCCGACGGAAACGACGAAATCAGCCAGACCTGCCGGGCCTTTGAGACGATGCGCCGGGAACTGAAGGCATCGCGGGAAATGAGAGATGCCTACGACAGAAACCGCAAGGAGCTCATCGCCGGCATTTCCCACGACCTGGCGACGCCCCTGACCCGCATCGAAGGCTACGCCAGCGGCCTGCGCGACGGCATTGCCAATACGCCGGAAAAGCGCAGCCATTACCTGACCATGATTATCGACACGTCGAAGATGATGACCCGCCTGGTGCGGACGCTGTTCCTCTTTTCCAAGTTTGACCTGGGACAGGTAGAATTCTGCTGGGAAAACGTAGACCTGTGCGGCTATTTGGAAGACTACACGGGCGAGCAGGCCGAGCATTTCCGCAGACAGGGTCTGGACATTTCCTATACGGCGTCTGTGGATACGGCAGTCGTATCTATGGACCGGACCCATTTCCAGCGGGTCGTGGAAAATATCATTGGCAACAGCGTGAAATATAAAGACGGTGATGAAGGCCATTTGGACATATCACTAGACGCTGCCGGAGACAGCGCCGTGCGGCTGACCTTTGCCGACGACGGCCGGGGCGTAGGCGCAGACGACCTGCCCAAGCTGTTCGACTCGTTTTACCGGACCGACAAGGCCCGCAGCGACGTGGCTAAGGGAAGCGGCCTGGGACTGGCCGTAGCCAAGCAGATCATCGATGAAATGAAGGGGAAGATTTGGGCCGAGCAGACCCAGCCCAAGGGACTGACCATTTGTATCGAATTGCCTATACGGAAGGAAGGAACTGACGATGAAATACATATTGATCATTGAAGACGATAAAGGCATTGCCGAATTGGAAAAGGACTATCTGGAAGCCAACGGCTTTGCCGTGTCCATCGAGACCGACGGCATCAAGGGGCAGGAGCAGGCCCTGCGGCAGCCCTTCGATTTGATTTTGCTGGACATCATGCTGCCCGGCCAAGACGGCTTTCAGATTTGCCGCCATATCCGGGAGTACAAGAATATCCCCGTCCTCCTCGTGTCGGCCAAGCAGGAAGACATCGACAAGATACGGGGACTGGGGCTGGGCGCAGACGATTACATCGTCAAGCCCTTCAGCCCCAACGAACTCGTCGCCCGCGTCAAGGCCCATCTGGCCCGCTACGACAGGCTGACGGTCCGGGAGACGTCGAAAAGCGTCCTGCAGTACGGCGACCTGGAAATCGACGAGTCGGCGCGGCGGGTTTTCATCGCCGGAAAAGAAGTGTCCCTGGCTAATAAGGAATTCGAGCTCCTCTTATTTATGGCGAAAAATCCCGACATGGTATTCAGCAAGGAGACGCTCTTTGACCGCGTCTGGGGCGCAGAATCCCTGGGCGAAACGGCGACTGTATCGGTCCACGTGAACCGCATCCGCGACAAGATAGAAAAGGATTCGGCTAAGCCGAAGTATATCGAAACGGTGTGGGGCGCAGGCTATCGGTTCCGCTCGCGATGATAGGCCGAAAGGGAGATGAAGGATGATGTGGGCGCTGTTAGCTCTGGGATCGGCCGTATTTGCAGCCTTGACGACTATCCTGGCAAAAATCGGCATCGAAGGCGTGAATTCCCATGTGGCCACGGCTATTCGGACGGCCGTGGCTTTAGTCATGGCCTTCGGCATGGTCTCCTTGACGGGACACTGGGACGGTTTCGGCGGCATCAGCCGGAAGGGCTGGCTCTTTCTCATCCTGTCGGGCCTGGCGACGGGGGCGTCGTGGCTTTGCTACTACAAGGCCCTGCAGCTGGGCGACGTGTCCAAGGTCGTGCCCATCGACAAGCTGAGCGTCGTCATTACCCTGCTCCTGGCCTTCCTCCTGTTTCATGAAACGGCGACACTAAAGGTCGTCGCCGGCGCGGCCTTCATCACCATAGGGACGCTGCTCATGGTACTATAACTGCATATGGCATATGTGAGAACTGTCGTGCTTCGGCGCGGCAGTTTTTTGCGTTTATGTTCCGGGAAATTTCTTTACCCTCTGTTTATGCTTTCGTAGTCCTTCGTTCAAATTTTGTTTAATTTCTCCTCCTATACTTGGGACAAATGATAAAGACCTGAATTATTAGGAGAAAGAGGGAGCATTATGAAAGTACTCGTCACCGGCGGAGCCGGCTTTATTGGTTCGCATCTCGTACGCAAGCTGCTGTCTATGGGGCACGACGTCCTCGTCGTCGACGACCTGCGCGGCGGCCTGCGGACGAACGTGCCCGAAGGAGCCGGCTTCGTCTGCCTGGATATCAACAGCCCGATGCTGCTCGACGTCATGGACCGAGGGCGGTTTCAAGCTGTCGTCCATCTGGCGGCCCAGACCCGCGTCGACGTGTCCATCAAGGACCCCTACGGCGACACGAGGGACAATATCATGGGCACGGTCAACGTATTGGAATGCGCCCGCAAGACCGGCGTGCAGCGCGTCGTCTTCGCCTCGTCGGCAGCCGTATACGGCGACCCGCCGGAAACAGACCTGCCTTTGTCGGAAGACTATCGGCTGTCGCCCTTATCCTTTTACGGCCTGAGCAAGGCGACCATCGAGTCGTACCTGCGCCTGTATCACAAGTGGTATGGACTGGATTACGTCATCCTGCGCTTTGCCAACGTCTACGGCGAACGGGCCGAGGTCAGCGGCGAAGGCGGCGTCGTCAACGTATTCGCTAAACGGGCGGCCTGCGACCTGGACATTACGGTCTACGGCGACGGCAGCCAGTCGCGGGATTACATCTACGTCGGCGATATTGCCAACGGCATCGTCTGCGCCTTGACGACGGAGCAGGCCGACGAAGTATACCACTTGAGCACAGGCCGGGAATCGTCGCTCCTGGACGTACTGGCCGAGCTGCGCCGCGCTTCGGGTAAAGAGCTGACGCCGAATTTTGCCAGGACGCGGAGCGGCGATATATACCGCTCCGTATTATCGAATGAAAAAGCCCGCCGCTTTCTGGGCTGGGAGCCGTACATGAAACTGAAAGACGGCATTATCCTGACATATCAGTATGCTGCGGGACAAGGGGGACGATGAGATGGAATGCTTACATCGCAGTGAAGAACGCTTGCTGAACGCCGCGCCGGCTGCTGCGCCGAACCTGCTGCAGCGGCTGCTGGACGACATAGGATACGTTCCGATCCTGCTGGCTGCGGCCGTCCTCGTCTGCTTTACAGGCAACGCCCTGATCAAAATTACCGACCCTGTCGAATCGAATTACGCCCTGACGGCGATGGAAATGCTGCAGGCAGGCGATTACGTTTCGCCGCGCATTTTCGGCAATTACTGGTACGACAAGCCCGTCTTGTTTTACTGGGAGCTCATGGCCGCTTTTTCCTTGTTCGGCACGACGGAATTTGCCGCCCGCTTTTTCCCATCCGTCTTCGGCCTCATCGGCGTCGTCATGGCCTATGGCTTCGCGTCGCGCCTGTACGACAAAAAGACGGGCTTCGTCGCGGCTTTGGTCCTCGTGACATCGCTGGAATACTTTTACCTTTCCCACGCCGTCATTACGGATATGACCTTGTTCGTCTTCTTTTCGGCGACGCTCATGCTGTTTTATCTCGCCTACAGTGAAGGGCGGCCGCGCCTGTATTATGGAGCCTATGCCTGCGCCGCCCTGGCCGTCCTGACGAAAGGGCCTGTAGGCCTCGTCCTGCCGGGGCTGATTATCGTCCTGTTTTTACTGTGGCGGAGAGATTTCAAATCTGTTTTCCTGCACATCAAGCTGGGATCGGGGCTGCTGCTGTTCTTCGTCATCGCCGGCCTGTGGTACGTACCCATGTACATGATGCACGGCGGTGATTTCATCAGCCAGTTCATCGGCGTCCACAACGTCCTGCGGGCTACTGTGGCGGAGCATCCCCGCGATGACGTGTGGTATTACTATCTGGTCGTGTTCCTGCTGGGCTTCTTTCCCTGGGTATTCACGCTGCCTCTGGCCGCAAAGAAATATAAACCGGTTCACAAGCTGAGATCTTGTTTGAGAACGGGAGGCCTTGCCGGCCTGCGCCGTATGGCAGATTCCCTGTCCATGAAGGAACAATTCCTCGTGACCTGGGCCGTCGTCGTCTTCGTGTTTTACCAGTGCATGGCTACGAAATACATGACCTATACGTTCCCGTACATGATTCCCGTTGCCATCGCCTTTGCTGCGTACCTGCGCCATCATGAGCGCCTCGTCGCCGTCCTGACGACGGTTGGCGTCGCCTTCTACCTGATCGTGACCCTCTTCGTCGCCGTACCCCTGTGCCGGGAGGCGTCGGCTTATGATGCCGCCCAGGCCGTACAGCGCATGGCCGACGGCCGTACCTGCGTCGCCGTCTACGGCGGGCGCTATCCCGTATCGCTGGCCTATTATTCCGGCTATGACGCCAAGCGGCTGAAATGGGCCGATGAAATAGAAGACTCCCTGCCCGGCGGCATCAACTGGAACGCCAAGAACGTCATGCCCTTCATGGCGATTGAAGACTTGGCACAGCACGACCACGTGCTGCTTCTGGTCCATGAAAACGAAGACGCCAACTTCCGCAAGGCCGGCATTCCCGGCGACTGGGTCGGCGTGAAAAAGGCCGGCCGCTGGCTCATCTATGAAAACCAATAATATCCGAGAGAAAAGAGGCTGCTGTTATGTATGATTATCTCATCGCCGTCGTCCTGGGCATCGTCGAAGGGGCGACGGAATTCCTGCCCGTATCGTCGACAGGCCATATGATTCTTGTCGGCCATATGCTGGGCTACGACGGCATGCGAGCCGGCGTGTTCGAAGTCTTTATCCAGCTAGGGGCCATCATGGCCGTAGCGGTCATATACAAAGAAAAAATCCTGACTATGCTGCATTTCAACGGCTGGCGGCCCTTGCTGCGGTGGGAAAACTGGCGGCGCTCCGATACGGGCCTGACGCTGGTTCACATCGCCGCCGGCGCGGCTCCCGTCCTGCCCGTAGGGTATTTGCTCCATCACTTTATCAAGACCTATCTATTTTCCGTAGAAACGGTCCTCATCGGCCTCGTCGCCGGCGGCGTATTCATGGTGCTGGCCGAAAAAGCCCATCGAAAGACGCTGTGCGACAATGTGGACAAGCTCACCATCGCCCAGGCCTTCGGCATCGGCCTGTTTCAAATCCTCGCCCTGTGGCCGGGCTTTTCCCGCTCCGGCTCGACCATCTCCGGCGGCCTGTTCCTCGGCGTCGGCCGCAAGGCGGCGGCAGACTTTTCCTTTATCATGGCCGTGCCGGTCATGATGGCCGCCTGCTTCTACGACTTGCTGAAAAACATGTACGTCCTGACGGACAACGACTTCGACATGATCACCATCGGCTTCTTTGTCGCCTTCGCCGTGTCCTACGCATCGGTCTATTGGTTCCTGAACTTCCTGAACCGCTCGACACTGACCACCTTCGCCGTCTACCGGTTTATCATCGCCGCCTTAGCTGCCGTGTATTTCTTTGGATGATACGATTTCAGGCAGCTTGTTTCTGTCTAATGGAGGAAGCGGCGATACCCGTTGCTTTCGATGTGTTTCATCAGTTTATCTATCGTATAGAACCATACATTGCCGCCATTTTATACAGTAATATTTACTCCGTAGTAGTTTGCCAAGAACGCAGGGAATTTGGGGAAGCATACCGTGATGGCGAATTGGATAGGACATAGTACGGCATAAGCAAGGATAAAAATAAACGATAGGCAGGCTTCATCTGGTATAATAAAGATAAGAATGCGAATAGTGGGAAAACAAATGCAGCCTGTGCGAATCGAAAGCATGCGGCAGTTTTCCCTTGGTTTCGCACTAAAATGTATGGAAATATTGCTGTTTGTTGATGCGGAAAAACGGTATGCAGTGCCGTATATAGCTGCCAATACCTACATTTGCTAAAGTAGCTTTCATGATATATTAAATGTAGCGGTCCCTTTTCGTACGAAGGTGTGGATTGAAATTGTAATATAGTTTAGCAGATTGAAAATCTCCGTGTGGCCCTTCTCGTACGAAGGTGCGGATTGAAATGTTAATGCTTCTGTTTTGGTCGGCGATGGCGTTTCGTCACTTTTCGTACGAGAGTGTGGATTGAAATAAGTTTAATCGGTGGTATCTCAGAGAAGCGCTTACGTCACTTCTCGTACGAGGGTGTAGATTGAAATCTCGTAGACCATAAATGGTGCTGGGCAAAGATTGGTCACTTTTCGTACAAAAATATGGTTTGAACTGCTTGATTTGTCAGATAGGAATGCCGCATTCCTTTACGGAATATTTCTTTAGTTGATACTAAAATTTACTATTCATGGGAGACTGTGCATGGACAATAAAGACAGCACAAAGAAATTCATTGGGCATAAAAATCAAGAGACGGGAGAAGTACAGCCGTTGCCCGTTCATTTAGAGAACGTCGGAAAAATCGCCGAAGCATTTGCCGATGCTTTTGGCGCAGGGAAAGCTGGACGGATAACGGGTACCTATCATGATGTCGGAAAATACGCAGAGCCGGTGCAGCGGCGTATGGAGACGGGCCAGGGGCGTCCGTACGATCATTCGACGGCCGGTGCGAAAGAATTGTATCAAGCCGGCTTATTTCCGGAGGCTGTGTGCGTAGCGGGACATCACAGCGGTCTGCTCGACGGGGGCAGCCGCGTCAGCAGCAAATATGACGGGACCTTTTTAGGAAGAATGAAAAAAGAAGTTCCCGACGATATTCCCGATTACCAGGCCTATAGGCAGGATTTTCCTAAGCCCCAGGCCGCAGCATCGACGGACGTATGTGAAGAAATACAAAGGTCGGCATTTAACGCCATGTTTTACACGCGCATGCTGTTTTCCTGTCTGGTCGATGCGGACTTTTTAGATACGGCAGCCTTTATGCAGGGACGCCAAGCTGCTGAAACGGATATGTTTGACCGATTAGATACGCTGAAGGAGCGATTGGATGCTTATATACAGAAGTTTTTGAAATCACAGCATACAGAAATTCAGCGCAAGCGTACAGACGTGCTGCGTCAATGTATCGCTATGGGCGAAGCGGCTGCCGATACGTTGTATACGTTGACGGTCCCGACGGGCGGAGGCAAGACGATTTCCTCTATGGCCTTTGCGCTGCACTACGCTTGCCGGATGAAAAAACGGCGCATCATTTATGTGATTCCTTATACGAGCATCATCGAGCAAAATGCCGCCGTGTTCAAAGACATGTTGGGAGAGAAGAACGTCATAGAACATCATATGAACGTCATGTATGATGATGCAGACGAAAGCAGTACGATGAAGCGGCTAGCCGCAGAAAATTGGGACGGGCCTGTTATCGTGACGACTAACGTGCAGTTTTTTGAATCCCTGTTTCATAACAAGCCGTCTAAATGCCGGAAGCTTCACAATATAGCGGACAGCGTAATCGTGTTTGATGAAGCGCAGATGATACCTGTCGGATTTCTGAAACCGTGCATGCAGTGCATCAACGAGCTGACGGCAAGATATACATGCGCTGCCGTATTGTGTACGGCTACGCAGCCGCCGTGGCAGCAGTTTTTTGGCGGCAGGCATATTCAGGAAATTTATGGTCAAAGCAGGGAAATGAATCCTTTGGGGCAGCGAGTAGCGATACGAGTTATGCCTAAAGCTATGTCGGTCAAGGAATTGGCCGCGGCATTAGAAACACATCATCAGGCTCTGTGTACTGTAAATCTTAAAAAGACGGCCCGCCGGGTGTTTCGGAAGATGCAGGGGGAAGGTATATATCATTTGTCGACAAATATGTATCCAGCGCACAGGATGGCCGTGCTGAAGGAAATACGCGAGCGGTTGCGGCGCAGGGAACGATGCATTGTCATCAGCACTTCATTACTCGAGTCAGGCGTTGACATCAGCTTTCCGTATGTGTATCGGGAAATGGCTGGTTTGGACAGTATCATTCAGGCGGCGGGGCGATGCAGCCGTGAAGGTGAATGGACGGCTGAAGAAAGGGGCGTTTTCGTTTTTTCTTTTAAAGCGGAGGACGTCAGGCCGGCTGCCTATATGCGGCAGGAACGGGAAGCGGCGGAACGAATTTGTTCTGCCTTTGCCGATGATATCACTTCGCCAGAAGCCGTTCGGGCGTATTTTGAGCTGTTGTATACTATAAAAGGCGATGGATTAGATAAAAATCGGATTATGAAACTGATCCAAGAGAGAGTTCTTCCCTTTGCGCAAGTTGCTGATGCGTTCAAGATCATTGAGCCCGCAGGCATGGCGGTACTGATTGCTCATCGTGATGAACATGCCATGCATATTGCCGAGCGATTGCGGAATGGCGAACGGAGTAAAGAGCTGCTGCGCGAAGCGGGCCGGTATTCGGTACGTACAGCGTGCGGTTCTCCTAATGCAGCGTATGAACTGCTGTGCGCTCGGTTGCAAATAGAAATATTAGATGAAGGTATCAGCATATTGACAGATGCAGAAGCTTACGATGAACAGATGGGTTTGCTTGCAGAGGATATATACCGGTAACATACATATTAGTTTTATACAGCAAAAATGGGCAGCCGAAGCTGCCCTATTTTTGTGTCCCAGTAAGACACTATTTCAATCCATATTGCATTTTGAAAAATGCAATGACTGTTATTATTATAACAAAAATTAGTTTTTATTTACAGAGTGTCGGACTATGTACATTATTTTGTTAGGAATTAATTGACTTGTATGTAAATTTGATGTTAAAATTTAAACAGTAAAACACTGAAAAAAGAAGGTGAAAAAATGAGCTATGGAGTAAGCGTAGAGGTTTGGGGGGAATACGCTCTGTTTACTCGCCCTGAGTATAAAGCGGAGAGAGTTTCTTTCGAAATTCTCTCGCCATCTGCTGCGCGAGGCATATTAGAGGCCATTTTCTGGCATCCTGGGATGACATGGATCATAGACTGTATCTATGTGTTAAAGCCTATCCAATTTGCTGCTGTCAAGAAAAACGAAGTGCGGTCAAAGATCAATGCCCGGACGGTTTCGGCAGCGATAAAGAAGGAAAAGGGTTCCCTGTATTTAGCGGCTTCAGAGGATCGGCAGCAGCGGGCTGCTGTCATGCTGAAAGATGTGCATTACGTCATTAAAGCCCATTTCGAACTGACGGACAAGGCAAATCCTTCCGACAACCACGGGAAATTTTCCGATATCATCAAGCGGAGACTGCGGCGCGGGCAGTGCTTTCATCAACCTTACTTTGGGATCAGAGAGTTTCCCGCCCATTTTCGGGAATGGGGTGGTACGGAAATTCAAACGGCCTATCCTAATGAGACAAGGGATTTGGGATATATGCTGTATGACATGGACTATTCGGACCCGATGAATATTAAGCCTATCTTTTTTCACGCCGTATTGAAAAACGGCGTCTTGGACCTTCGGGACTGCGAGGTGCCGCGATGATATTACAAGCGTTAGTTCAATATTATGAACAATTAGTAAAAGAAGATAAAGTCCCTCCTATGGGCTGGGCCAAGGCAAACGTTTCCTATGCCCTGGATATAGGGACGGACGGGCAGCTGCTGCAAGTTTACACGTTGATGGAATCCCGGCCCAGAGGGAAAAAGGTAATCGATGTGCCTCGGCTGATGACGGTGCCGCAGCCGCTGAAACGGTCTTCCGGCATTGCGCCGCAATTTTTATACGATAACGCGGCCTATCTTTTAGGAATCGACGGGACTAAGCCGGAACGGGCGAGGCAGTGCTTTGCTCAGGCAAAACGCCTGCATGAAGACCTGCTGAGACCATATTCAGGAACGGCTGCAGAGGCTATCAAGCGTTTTTTTGCTTCGTGGAATCCTGAGACGGCGAGAGAGCATCAAGCCGTGGCTGCTCATTGGGAGGGCCTCGTCAAAGGCGGCGGCATCATATTCTTCGTCAATGGCCGTAATGTGATGCAGGACGCAGAACTAACGGCGGCCTGGAACGGGCGGAAGCGTCAGGATGAGGCCGTCGTCATGCAGTGTCTGGTGACTGGCGAGCAGGCTCCCATTGCCAGACTGCATCCAAGCATCAAAGGCGTGCGGGGAGCCCAATCCAGCGGCGCTTCCTTGGTTTCCTTTAATGCGCCGGCCTATGAGTCCTATGGTCATGACGACGAGCAAGGCGTAAATGCTCCCGTATCAGAATATGCTGCCTTTGCCTATGCGACAGCTCTGAACTATCTGTTGTCTGGAGAAATGAATCGAAATGCTCAGTATATTGGCGACATGACGATCGTGTATTGGGCTGAAAAACAATGCGAGGCGTATCAAAATGCATTCAGCGAATTCCTATTTGCCCAAAGGCCCGATGAAGAAGGGATGAGCGACAAGGTGCTGCGAAGCGTTTTCGACGATATAAAACGGCAAGGCTGGTTTGATTATAAAGGCTTGCGAATGGAATACAGCAATCCTTTTTATATCCTGGGATTGTCTCCTAACGCAGCCCGCCTTTCCGTACGGTGTTTCCTGGCCGGGACATTTGGAGATTTTATGATCCATATTGCCAATCACATGGAACGAATGGCGATCGTCAAGCCTTTTTTTGAAACTGGCGAATGCGTGCCCCTTTGGGTCTTGCTGCAGGAAACGGTATCTCCGAAATCACAGTATAAGACCGTTTCGCCGGCATTGGCCGGAGCCGTTTTACAAGCCATCTTAACGGATCAGGCCTATCCGGAAGCTTTGTATCAGGCGATTATCCTGCGGATTCATGCCGACCAGGGTCCCGGGAAGGTGAATTATCGCCGCGCGGCCTGTATCAAGGCCTATCTCATAAAAAATAAAGGGAGGAATATGACTGTGGGACTTAATGAAGCATCGACAGATAGAGAATACGTTTTGGGGAGATTGTTCGCCGTACTGGAATATGTGCAATATCAGTATGATTCCAAGATCAATACGACGATTAAAGACAGCTACTTCGATTCGGCTTGTACCTATCCGGCCGTTGTATTCCCTGTACTGCTGAAGCTGGCCAATCATCATCTGGCAAAACTAAGAAAAGAAAAAGCCGGAATAGCGAGAGATATGGACCGCCTGATTTGCAGCTTGCTGAAAAAATTACCAGGCGGGGAACAGGTCATACCGACGCATGTATCGCTGAGTAAGCAGGGAGAATTCATTTTAGGATATTATCACCAGCGAGAAGTCCTTTTGGCAAACCGTAAGGAGGAAGAATAAATGGCTGACGTAATTAAAAACAGATACGAGTTCGTCATACTTTTTGACGTGGAGAATGGGAACCCTAACGGCGACCCCGATGCAGGCAATATGCCGCGCATGGATCAGGAAACGGGACACGGCATCGTAACAGATGTTTGCCTTAAGCGAAAGATCCGCAATTACGTAGAAATCGCCTGCGAAGACCAGGAAGGGTACCGAATTTACGTAAAAGAAAGAGTTCCCTTAGAGCGAAATGACACGGAAGCATTTAATTTTTTGGGGATACAAAAGAATAAAGATCAATTAAAAAAGTTGAAGAAAGATAATCCGGAACTGGATATGCAAATCCGGGATTTCATGTGCCGGAATTTTTATGACATCCGCACCTTTGGCGCCGTCATGACGACCTTTGTAAAAAATTCGCTGAATTGCGGACAGGTTCGCGGACCGGTGCAGATTGGCTTTGCCAGAAGCATAGACCCCATTATTCCGCAGGAAATAGGAATTACCCGCGTCACGCATACGACGGAAGCCGACGCGGAGGCCAAGGATGCGCCGGGAACGATGGGCCGAAAATATATTGTGCCCTATGGATTGTATAAGGTTGAGGGCTACGTGTCGGCCAACTTGGCTCGCAGGGTGACGGGATTTACAGAAGAAGACTTGAAGCTTCTGTGGACGAGCATTATCAATATGTTTGAGCACGATCATTCGGCAGCTCGCGGCAAGATGACTGTACGGGAGCTCATCGTATTTAAACACGACAGCGAATTGGGAAATGCGCCGGCCCATAAGCTGTTTGAAACCGTTTCAGTTCAAAAAAAATCTGATGAAGTCGTTCCGCGCTCATATGATGACTATGAAGTGTGCGTGCATGAAGATAAAGTGCCGGCAGGCGTAACCTGTATGCGAATGATATAAGGAACCAGCAGATTCAATGATAGTAAAAAGTGCACTCTTGCAGTGGCAAAGGAATAAGGCCTAGCGCATAAGAACGTAGCAGGTAAGAGTGCGAATGTAAAGCATGGGCTATTTCTCCAGTGCATTCGCACTCAAAACCTTTAATGGTATTAAACTTTGCGGCCATTTGTTATGGCCAGAAGCAAGTATGCTGCATAAAGATATCTATATTTGCTGTATGAAAAACTGTGGTATACTATATGTAGCGGTCATCCTTTGTGCGAGGATGTGGATTGAAATTATGCGAAAGAAATCGGCGTGTACGCGAAACTCGAGTCATCCTTTGTGCGAGGATGTGGATTGAAATGAGTATCTTGGTGGATGCAGCACCCCCATTAGCATGTCATCCTTTGTGCGAGGATGTGGATTGAAATCCGAGATTTATCAAGCCGACAACCGATGCAACGACGTCATCCTTTGTGCGAGGATGTGGATTGAAATCTCGAGCTAATATTCCTCGCAGCCGTTTTGACAGGGTCATCCTTTGTGCGAGGATGTGGATTGAAATATCATTACAATAAATAGATTTCTTCTTAGGACTCAGTCATCCTTTGTGCGAGGATGTGGATTGAAATGATATACTTATTATACCATACAAAGGAGTTATTTTGTCATCCTTTGTGCGAGGATGTGGATTGAAATCATGCGCTCTCGATTCAACGGTACAATAGACTTAGGTCATCCTTTGTGCGAGGATGTGGATTGAAATAATAGTGGAGTAATATAGTGCTGTTTGGGACTAGGGTCATCCTTTGTGCGAGGATGTGGATTGAAATAATACCATCATAACTAGCCGTATCAATCATAAAAGGTCATCCTTTGTGCGAGGATGTGGATTGAAATTGCTGTTGTACCGGCTGTTTGTGAATAGCCTTATGTCATCCTTTGTGCGAGGATGTGGATTGAAATAGCAAAAAATTTGCCATCGGAACGATCAAGCTGCGGTCATCCTTTGTGCGAGGATGTGGATTGAAATATTCGTACAGCTGGCGTTGATGGCGCAGCTAGCTGTCATCCTTTGTGCGAGGATGTGGATTGAAATCTGTATCTAGCTTTGCGCAGACTTCGCGCGGGCTGGTCATCCTTTGTGCGAGGATGTGGATTGAAATCCGTCGGCCAGCGTGAGCTTCGTTTCTACGTCCTGTCATCCTTTGTGCGAGGATGTGGATTGAAATCTTTTTTGAAAAGGGCTTATCCCAGCGTGTTCAAGTCATCCTTTGTGCGAGGATGTGGATTGAAATGCCACCATACTTATCAAGCCATTCCGACGCAATAGTCATCCTTTGTGCGAGGATGTGGATTGAAATTTTCCGCTCTGCTGATTCCGGCGATTTGGCTGTTGTCATCCTTTGTGCGAGGATGTGGATTGAAATTCAGAGTGTTGTTTGTCTAATAAAGCAATATATCGTCATCCTTTGTGCGAGGATGTGGATTGAAATCTGCAATTCTTCTGCTGATATTCCCCAGGCCTGTCTGTCATCCTTTGTGCGAGGATGTGGATTGAAATGGAAAATCATGAGAGAAAATTATGGGCGAGATGATGTCATCCTTTGTGCGAGGATGTGGATTGAAATTATGATGTCGTCAATCACTTACAGAACACGGCTTGTCATCCTTTGTGCGAGGATGTGGATTGAAATCTCCGGTACTCCGTAGTATCCCTCCAGTACCAAAACGTCATCCTTTGTGCGAGGATGTGGATTGAAATGTACCGTACTCACCACAATGCAAGAAACGAATACGTCATCCTTTGTGCGAGGATGTGGATTGAAATTACCAGAAAAATAAGAATTGGGAACAAAGAAAACCGTCATCCTTTGTGCGAGGATGTGGATTGAAATTGTGCTATAGTGGAATTGGAAAATTATTTTTGTTGTCATCCTTTGTGCGAGGATGTGGATTGAAATCTCCGGCACCACAGTCTTTTAGTAAGCACTGGATGTCATCCTTTGTGCGAGGATGTGGATTGAAATTGTTTTGTTTCCAGCTCGTTTTTATGGGTAATATGTCATCCTCTATGCGAGGATGTGGATTGAAATATGGCCTATGTCTGCCGCGGCGAAGCCATGCCGGCGTCATCCTCCGTGCGAGGATGTGAATTGAAATGGCTCGAACCGCATCGATATTGCGATTGGTTTCACGTCATCCTCCGTGTGAGGATGTGGATTGAAATTTTCAACAACTTGCGATATTGCCATGCCGGCTTTGTCATCCTCCGTGTGAGGGCGCTTTGCTGATTATTTTCACATCAAAAGCATACGAAAAGACATCCGTTTGAGTAGATTCAATAATTATGTTATATACAGCAGATATTAGTTAGATTTTTCTGGACATCAAAAAAAGCAAGACGGTACAGCTAGTGTTATCCAGATATTTCACAGAGCAGGCGCTGCAGCTTATGAAATCAAAGGATTGGGTAGCGAGATTACTGTGTATTCAGATGCACAGTATTACGAGCCGTACTCCATTTAGATTGTTCAGGACGAAAATTGAACTAGGAGAAAAAACATGATGTTGAAAGCTATGGATTAAGTCTTGCATTCCGTTGTGCCAGAATTTTAACCCAAATAAAATGGGCAGAGGAAAACCATTGGAAATATGCGGTTTTTGCCAACCGGAAAAATTTAGGGTAAAATAAGGTAAACCCACTGCCACGCTAGTAAGTATGCCGTATGGCAGTATGTTTTCTTACAGTTATCTGCCGAGTAGGCAGTTTAGAAATTGCGCATCATACATTCGCACAATATAGTTAAGTTATCTGCCGAGTAGGCAGTTTAGAAATTGCGCATCATACATTCGCACAATATAGTTAAGTTATCTGCCGAGTAGGCAGTTTAGAAAATAATTTATTTTCTCCAGCAAAACAATCCAAAGTTATCTGCCGAGTAGGCAGTTTAGAAATATGAAGGAAAAAGTGACGGCCGCTGCTACGTGTTATCTGCCGAGTAGGCAGTTTAGAAAGTATACTGTATGTATACGGGGGTTCTTTTTTAGTTATCTGCCGAGTAGGCAGTTTAGAAAAATACAACCTCTTTGATGATGTCTTTCAAGTCGTTATCTGCCGAGTAGGCAGTTTAGAAAATAAAACCTCACTACGCTTCTTCCTGTGGATTGTTATCTGCCGAGTAGGCAGTTTAGAAAGGATATCCCAGCCTGCGCAGTGCGCTCTTATAGTTATCTGCCGAGTAGGCAGTTTAGAAAATGTAGATAGCGTCGGTTTCGGCTTTTGTCTTGTTATCTGCCGAGTAGGCAGTTTAGAAAATATCGACGAGGTTCCATCCTACGTCGGTATGCTTGTCTGCCGCACAGGCAGCTTAGAAACACGACCAACAGATCACGTTACAAGAAGCGGCGTTGTCTGCCGCACAGGCAGTTTAGAAATTTCATTGCGTCAAGTCGTGACATCGTTTCTCGTTGTCTGCCGCATAGGCAGTTTAGAAAATAACTCGTCAACGGGTATCCGCAAATAGAAAGTTATCTGCCGCATAGGCAGTTTCAGAATATTGCGGCCAAGGAAATGCTGATGTAACGTTGTTATCTATTGCACTGGCGAATTGGGTTGTTTTGCTTTTGTGTGCTCCTATATACTTTTGAATCCTATGTTAATTACAGTCCGGCTCATAATTTTCCGCCAAAAATCTTTACACTTCTCCTGCCATATAGTATAATAGTCATTGTCGTACGGGCGCTCAGTGAATCGAAGACTCCGACGTTCACTTAGCGGTTTGCGAATAGATTATAGTCACAAATGGAGGAAGACAGATGTTAACAGTTGATCAGAAAAAAGAAATCATTGCTAAATTTGGCGCTAACGAAAACGATACGGGTTCGCCGGAAGTACAGATCGCGCTGCTCACGAGCCGCATCGTGTATTTGACGGAACATCTCCGCAGCCACAAAAAGGACCATGCGTCCCGCCGCGGCTTGCTGAAATTGGTCGGCCAGCGCCGCAACTTGCTGGCATACTTGCAGAAACACGACCTCGAACGGTATCGTGCGATTCTCGAAAAATTAGGTTTGCGTAAATAATTGCATAGTTGAGGCTGATGTACATGCATCAGCCTCTTTTTTAAGGAAGCGCAGGGTGGTAGGTTGTAGCGCGCGGACAGGGGCTGTCCGTACGCTAGTGCCTATCACCTGCGGGTATGATGAAGGAGGTACACGAATGGAAGAAAAGAAATTCCAAATGGATTTTGCCGGCCGCCCGCTGATTATCGAAGTCGGCAAATTGGCGAAGCAGGCCAGCGGCGCCGCATTGGTACGCTACGGCGACACGGCTGTATTCGTTACGGCGACGGGCTCGAAGGAAGCACGCGAAGACGCAGACTTTTTCCCGCTCACTGTCGATTATGAAGAAAAAATGTATTCTGTCGGGAAGATTCCCGGCGGCTTTATTAAACGGGAAGGCAAGCCGCCTGAATCGGCGACGCTTTTTGCCCGCCTCATCGACCGTCCTATTCGGCCGTTGTTCCCGAAGACCTATCGTCATGACGTGCACGTCGTCGCCTACGATTTCTGCGTAGACCACGACAACGCCCCGGAAATCGCTGCCATGATCGGCGCGTCCGTATCGCTGTGCATGTCCCATATTCCCTTTGCCGGCCCGATTGCCGGCGTCCGCGTAGGCCGCGTAGACGGGCAGTATATCATCAACCCGACCGTAGCCCAGAGCGAACAGAGCGATATGGACATCGTCGTCGCCGGTACGAAGGACGCTATCCTCATGGTTGAAGGCGGCGCCAAGCAGGTTCCGGAAGAAAATATCCTCGACGCCATCATGTTCGCCCATGAAGAAATCAAGAAGGTCGTCGAATTCCAGCTCAGCTTCCTCGACGAAATCAGCGTTCCCAAGCAGGAATTCGTAGAAAAAGAACCGCCGGCCGACATCGTCGAAGCTGTCCACGCCTATGGCGAAGAAGCCATGAAAGCCGCTATTTTCACGGCTGACAAGATGGAACGGGAAGAAAAGATGAACGCCGTCGAAAGCGATATTTACGAACACTTCGCGGACATTTATCCTGAAGACGGCGACGTCGTCGCGGAAATCACCCAGAAGATGATCAAGGAAATTGTCCGTCATATGATCGCCGTCGACAAGATTCGTCCCGACGGCCGCCGCGTCGACGAAGTGCGCCCTGTCAGCTGCGAAGTCGGCTTGTTCAAACGCACTCACGGCACGGGCCTCTTTACCCGCGGCCAGACGCAGATCATGAGCTTTGCCACTTTGGCTCCTCTTTCCGAATCCCAGCATATCGACGGCGTAGGCCTTGAAACGGACCGCCGCTACATGCATCACTATAATTTCCCGTCCTTCAGCGTCGGCGAAACGAAATCGTCCCGCGGACCGGGACGCCGCGAAATCGGCCACGGCAAGCTGGCTGAACGGGCGTTGGTACAGGTATTGCCGAAAGAAGAAGATTTCCCCTATGCGATCCGCGTCGTGTCGGAAGTCCTCGAATCGAACGGCTCCAGCTCCATGGGCAGCGTATGCGGCAGCACCTTGGCGCTCATGGATGCCGGCGTTCCTATCGAAGCTCCCGTAGCCGGCGTGGCTATGGGCCTGGTTACGAAGGGCGACGACTTCACGATTCTGACGGACATTCAGGGCATGGAAGACGCTCTCGGCGATATGGACTTCAAGGTCGCCGGCACGATGAAGGGCATTACGGCCATCCAGATGGATATTAAAATCAAAGGCCTCAGCCGCGAAATCCTGGCCCAGGCTTTGAAGCAGGCGCACGAAGGCCGCATCCACATCATGGGCAAGATGCTCCAGGTCATCAGCGAACCGCGGAAGGAGCTGTCTCCCTATGCGCCGCGCATCATTACCATGCAGATCGACCCCGATAAGATTCGCGACGTCATCGGGCCGGGCGGCAAAATAATCAAGCAGATTACGGAAGAAACGGGCGCTAAGATCGACATCGAAGATTCGGGCCTCGTATACATCGCCTCCGTCGACGCTGCCGGCGGCGAAAAGGCGAAGGAATGGATTGAAACGCTGACGAAGGACGTCGAAGTAGGCGAAACGTACGTCGGCAAGGTTACGCGCATCATGAATTTCGGCGCCTTCGTAGAAGTGCTGCCCGGCAAGGAAGGCTTGGTCCATATTTCCCAGCTGGCTAAGGAACGGGTAGAAAAGGTCGAAGACGTCGTCCACATCGGTGATGAAATCATGGTCAAATGCGTGGAAATCGATAGCCAGGGCCGCGTCAACCTGTCCCGCAAGGCATTGCTCGGCGGCGGCAGCCCGGCTCCGTCCCATCGCGGCGGCGGCCGTCGTGGTCCCCGCGACAAGAAATAAGGTGCGTATATGACTGGCAGAGGATTTGAAATCGTAACGGCTTATCGTGATAAAGGCTTGACGCTTCCGGTCCGCAAGACGGCTGGAAGCGCCGGCTACGACCTGGCGGCGGCAGAGACTGTCGTACTGCAGCCTCACGCCGTGACTGTCGTGCCGACGGGGCTGAAGGCGTACATGGAAAAGGACGAGTACTTGTCCATTTTTATCCGCTCCAGCCTGGCCTTCAAAAAGGGCCTGATGCTGGCTAACAGCACGGGTATTGTAGACAGCGATTACTACAATAACCAGGACAACGAAGGCCACATCATGATAGCCTACTATAATACAAATGATGCGCCCTATACAATTGAAAAAGGCGAACGTATCGGTCAGGGCATCTTTATGAAATATTTGACTGTCCATGACGACGCTGCGGAAGCTGTCCGCACCGGCGGCATTGGCAGCACGGGAAATAAATAAGGTATGCAGAAGGGCGCTTGCAGGCAGGGAATATCCTGCCCTGGCGTCCTTTTTGCGTTGAGGAGGAACGCGTTATGAGCATCAGCACGGAAACATTAGTATCTCGTCAGGAAATCATGAAGGGGAAGGTTCTCCACGTCACGGTAGATACGGTTGAAATCGACGACGGCCAGGGCGGCGAAAAGAAGACGGCCGTCCGCGAAGCCGTATGGCATTTCGGCGCCTGCGCCATCCTGCCGGTAACGGACGACGGAAAGATCATCCTCGTCCGCCAATACCGCTATGCGGCAGGCGAACCGATGCTGGAAGTCCCGGCAGGGAAAATCGAGCACAACGGCGAGTCGCCGGATATCTGCGCAGCCCGGGAGCTGGAAGAAGAAGCGGCCGTCACGGCAGGAGAATTGATTCCCCTGGGCTACGTCTACACGTCGCCGGGCTTCTGCGACGAACGCATTTATTTGTATCTGGCTCGCCAGCTCCACAAGGGAGCCCAGCATCTGGACGACGACGAATTTATGAATATCGAGCGCTACACGCCGCAGGAAGTAGAAGAACTAATTGCGTCGAACAAAATCGTCGACGCCAAGACGATTGCCGCCTTTGAAAAATCGCGCAAATATTTAGGAATATAAGGGCAGGAATCTGCTGCAAGGAGGGATGAACCATGAAATTCAATCGGATTATCGTCATCGTAATGGACAGCGTAGGAGCTGGCGACGCGCCGGACGCTGCGAAATTCGGCGACGCCGGGGCGGATACGTACGGCCATATTGACGCCGCCGTACCGCTGGCCGTGCCGAACCTGCGCCGCCTCGGCTTAGGGAAGGTCGCCCATATCCACAGCGTACCGACAAATGTCGTCGGCGCGTACGGCCTCATGCAGGAAATTTCCGCCGGAAAGGACACGACGAGCGGCCATTGGGAATTCATGGGAAATCCCGTAGACAACCCGTTCCCGACCTTTCCCGACGCGTTCCCAAAAGAGCTGATGGACTTGTTCATGGCCAAGACAGGGTACGGCTATATCGGCAACGAAATCGCTTCGGGCACGGAAATTATCGAACGCCTCGGGCCGGACCATTTCCGCACGAAGCAACCCATCGTCTACACGTCGGCAGACAGCGTGTTCCAGATTGCCGCCCACAACGACGTCATTCCGCTGGAAGAGCTGTATCGCATCTGCGATATTACGCGCCGCGAAGTCTGCGTCGGCCCCTACGAAGTGGGGCGTATTATTGCCCGTCCCTTCGTCGGCGAGCAGGGCCATTTCGTCCGCACCGGCGACCGCCGCGACTACAGCCGCCTGCCGAAGCGGAAAATGGTCTTTGAATACTTGAAGGAAGCGGGGTTCTGCGTCGTCGGCGTCGGGAAAATCGGCGATATTTATGCCCATATCGGCCTGACCGAATCATACCACACGTCCAATAATGGCGAAGACATGGCCGAGCTGACGAAACAGCTTCTGGCCCATCGCCGGGACAAGGGACTGCTCATGGCGAACTTCGTCGATTTCGACAGCCAGTACGGCCACCGCCGCGACGTCGCCGGCTATGCCAAATGTATTGAAGACTTCGACGCCGCCTTAGGCGATTTCCTGCCGCAGCTGCAGGACGACGAGCTGCTGGTCATTACGGCCGACCACGGCAACGACCCGACGTGGCGCGGTACGGACCATACGCGCGAACGGGTGCCACTGCTCCTGTACAGCCCGGCCTTTACGGCGGCTGTGAACGTGGGGGTGCGGCAGACCTACGCCGATTTGGGCATGACGATTATGGATAACTTTGGACTGACAGGACTGGAATTCGGGTCGAGCTTCCTGAGCGAATTGAGGTGAGGCATATGTGGCCCATAGACTGCATTGAACATAAGAGGGATGGAAAGGTTCTGACGAAGGAGGAAATCCATCGCTTTATTGACGACTACACGGCCGGAAGGATTGCCGACTATCAGGCGGCGGCCTGGCTTATGGCCGTATACCTGCGCGGCATGACGGCAGAAGAAACGACGGAGCTGACCATGGCCATGGCCCGTTCCGGCGACATCGTCGATTTGTCGTCCATTCCCGGCGTCAAGGTGGACAAGCACAGCACCGGCGGCATTGCCGATACGACGACGCTCATCGTCGCGCCGCTCGTCGCTGCAGCCGGCGTGCCCGTGGCGAAAATGAGCGGCCGAGGTCTGGGATTTACAGGCGGCACGGCGGATAAGCTGGAAGCCATTCCGGGATTTCGCATCGAGCTGCCGGAAGACCAGTTTCTGCAGCAGGTCCGCCGCATGGGTTTATCCCTCATTACCCAGTCCGGCGACATTGCCCCGGCAGATAAGCTGCTCTACGCCCTGCGCGACGCGACGGGGACCGTCGAAAGCATCCCTCTCATTGCCAGCTCCATTATGAGCAAGAAGATAGCCTCCGGAGCTGACGCTATCGTGCTGGACGTAAAATACGGCGACGGCGCGTTCATGAAGACGAAGGAAGACGCCCGAAAATTGGCCCGCATGATGGTGGACATCGGCCGCCTGGCCCATAAGCCGACGAGAGCCGTCATTACGTCTATGGAAGCGCCCCTCGGCACGGCTATCGGCAACAGCCTCGAAGTAGACGAAGCTGTCGACGCCTTGTCCGGACGGGGAGGGCGGCGGCTCATGGAAGTCGTGCGGGCCATCGGCGCGCAGATGCTCCTCGTCGGCGGCAAGGCCGGCAGCGAAGCCGAAGGCGAACAGATGATTGACGACCTCGTCGCCAGCGGCAAGGGATTAGCGAAATTCAAGGAATTCGTCAAAGCCCAGGGCGGCAGCGCGTCGTGGATCGGAAAACGGCCTCTTACGAAAGCGCCCCAGATGTTTACGGCCGTCTGCACTGACGAAGGCTATATTACGGAAATCCACGGCCGGGCCTTGGGTGAAATCGCCATGGCTATGGGCGCAGGCCGGGCCCGCAAGGAAGATCCCATTGATCCTATGGTAGGCATCCGCCTGTTCAAGGAGCTGGGAGATTCTATTAAGGCCGGCGAGCCCTTGTTTACCTTATACGGCAAGGCCGACGCCGACATGGCTCGCATTGCCCAGGAGATTGCGTCTCACATCATCGTGCAGTCCCGGCGGCCGGACCATATAGAACCCGTTATCAGCGAAATCATTACGTAATACCAACGCTGCACGGCGCAGCGCGAAAGGAAGGAATTCATGAAACAGCACCGGTCTGTTCCTGTTGCAAAAGGAAATATATATACGATTGATATACTCCGCCTCGGCTCCAGCGGCGAAGGCGTAGGGCGGTATGAAAACTTTACGGTCTTTGTCAAAGGGGCCCTACCCGGCGAAACGGTGCAGGCCAAGGTCGACGTCGTCAAAAAGCAGTACGCCACGGCTATACTGCAGGACATCGTCACGCCGTCGCCGCAGCGCGTAGCGCCCCTGTGTCCTGCATACGCCCAGTGCGGCGGCTGCCAGCTTCAGCACATGAGCTACGACGGCGAGCTGCTGGAAAAACAGGGACAAGTACGGGACGCCTTAGAGCGCATCGGCCATCTGACGGGAATCGACGTTCTTCCGACTCTGGGGGCAGCGACGCCGTGGGAATACCGCAACAAGATGCAGTTCCCCGCAGCGGCTGCAAAGGGGAAAGCCGTCGTCGGCTGCTACGCCGCCGGCAGCCACCGGGTCATCGACGTCGCGTCGTGCGCTATTCAAAAGGCTGGCAACAACGACATCCTGCGTATCGTCCGCCAGTGGATGAACGACTATCACGTACCGGCCTATAACGAGCAAACCCACACGGGTATCGTCCGCCACGTCATGGGACGCGTCGGCGTCCGGACAGGGGAACTCATGGTCTGCCTCGTTACAGCCCAGGTGGATGTGCCTCATACAGCAGAATTAATCGGCATGCTCCGCAATGAACTGCCCAATCTTACCAGCGTCGTGCAGAACATCAATACGCGCCGCACCAACGTCATCTTAGGCCCGGAAACGAAGGTCTTATACGGCACGCCGACAATTCACGACTCCATCGGCCCCCTGACCTTCAACATTTCCGCCCAGTCCTTCTTTCAGGTCAACAGCGAGCAGGCACAGCGCCTGTATGAAACGGCTTTGGAATTTGCCGACTTGCAGGGCGATGAAACCGTAGCCGACGTGTACTGCGGTACCGGCACGATTACCCTGTTTTTAGCCCAGAAAGCCAAGAAGGTCTATGGCATTGAAATCGTCGCCCCGGCCATTCGCGACGCCGTGAAAAACGCAGCTGATAACGGCGTGACAAACGCAGAATTCATCCTCGGCGACGCCGTAGAAAAACTGCCTGAACTCATCAAAAGCGGCGTCCACCCCGACGTCATCGTCCTCGACCCGCCCAGAGCCGGCTGCGGCGAACCCGTCCTCGCAGCCATCGCCCAAAGCCAGCCGAAGCGCGTTGTCTACGTATCGTGCAATCCGGCAACCCTGGCCCGCGACCTGGCCTACCTAAACGACCACGGCTATCAACCTGTCAAAGTCCAGCCTGTCGATATGTTTCCGCGGACGCATCATGTGGAAACGGTGGTGCTGCTGACAAGACAAGAAAACGGCGCTGCGGTGTAATGCGTTTATAATCGGTTATCACAATAAAAAACAGCCGCTTTTCTGTAAGAATCCTCTTTGCAGAAAAGCGGTTGTTTGTCGTGGTATAACTCATGGTTCCTGCAGCGTCCAGCCGCAGTCGTTATGGTAAATCATTTGGCGGGTCATGCCGCCGTCGATACAGATGTTTTCGCCGGTAATAAATCCGGCTTTGTCTGAACACAGGTACAATGCCATATTGGCGATGTCCATAGGATTTCCTACGCGGCCAGCGGGATGCTGGGCGGCGTCGGCTCCATCATAGACCGTATAAGCTGTGTCAATCCAGCCGGGAGAGATGGAATTTACTCGTACTTTTCCGGCCAGGCTGACGGCTAGGGCGTGGGTCAGGGCGGCAATTCCTCCTTTTGCAGCTGTATAGCTTTCCGTTTCGGCCTGGCTCATGCGGTCCCGGGACGATGAAATATTCACGATGGCAGCTCTCGGCGCAAAGTACGACATAAAGAGCTTCGTCAAATAAAATGGCGCGGCAACGCCGACTTGCAGGGCATAGGTAAATTCTTCATAAGAGCATTCGTGAATGCCCTTCATCAGGGGCATAGCATTGTTGATGAGGTAATCGACCTTGCCGTAGTCGGCAATAACTTTTTCGGCAAAGCGCTGCAGCACGGCTTTATCGGCAATATCACCGGTGAAATACTCGTTGTTCTGCTTATCTATAACACAGACGGCAGCGCCGTTTTTCTGAAATTCTTCGGCAATGCATTTGCCGATGCCTTGAGCGCCGCCGGTCACGACGGCTACTTTATGTTGAAACATACAGCATCTCCTCGTATTAGCGTAGTAGTTATTAGAACTTCTCTGTCTACTGGCGGAATGGAGTGCGATACATGTTTCGCAGCACCGCATGAAAGCCGGTAGCTGTAAGGAGAAGGCGGGAGCCGGTGCCTTCCGTTAGAAGAAATTCCGTTTTCTGTTAGGCGGCATGTTACGGTTTGCAGATGCCGCAGGGCGTATAGCCGGCATTGATAGCTTCTTCACGCGATTCCAAATACACGCGATGGTCAGCCCGGATTTTCTGTTCGGCCCGACAGCCTTCAGAATGGAACTTCATGCTGTGCGAATTACCTACATAGGCCAGAGCCATAGCCGATAGCCCCAATGTCAGCAGACAACAAAGGACGATAGTCTTTCGTATCATCTGTATCACCTTCCATTTATAATCTCTCTAATAGTATCCAACACGCTGGGGCAGAATGCAATAGGGATACGATAGAATATGTATGATTTTTTATTTAAAAGGTGTACAATATATTATAAGAAATGAACGTGATAAAAAAATCCTGCCGACAAGCAGGAGACGTCAAATCAATGGGAGGTGATGTATGAGGCATATCGGGAGTGTCCGGGGAGCAGCTGGTTCGTGCTGTACAAATGCTGTTTCTGTGGCTGCGAATACACGGAGAAGCCGACGTACTTTTTCTGATGCGGACGAAACATGTCAGTTTATCCGGAAGAAATTACATCTGATGAAGATATCGTGCGCAGGGAAGCAGAATATAATCTATGGATTAGTGCTATCAGCCTTCTTATGTTCCTGATCCGGAAACACAGATTTGGTCCCGATGCCATCAGGACATGTGCATGGATCTACCAAAAGAAAACTTTGGACATGCTGGCTGCTTACTAGCAGGATTAGTTCTGCTTATGTTCGAGACATTCATGTATTTGATTGGTGTAAAGGGGTGTATCGTTTTGTTGAGTTTGCTGGTGCTGGTGTGGGGGTATTAAGCTGTTGTAAGATATCCTTAATTATAAAGATGCAGCGATATTCAACCTGAGAATACATTCGTATCAAAAGATCCTTACGCAGAGAGCGCTGCAGGTCATGACGGCAAACAAAAAGATAATGGATTTATACATTTGCTTTGTGATTGATGAACTCGCATAGGGGTGGGTAATATTAAAATTTGTACAGGGTAATCATATAAAGTACGTGCAGTGTGACGAACGTATCAGTGATCTCGTCTTAGGGATGATTGCTATGTACCATAAATTAAATCTTTTGCTTTTATTCTTGATGACAGTCGGGATGATCTTCTTTGGAGACAAGCTGTATTACAGATATAACTATGGTGTTGACTATAGAAATTCGTTATGAAGCGGACGAAATAGTAATTGATGAGTGGAAAGTTTACATCAGAAAATATAGAAAAAAAGCAGTCATTTAAGGAGGCCGCGTTGCTTTGACTTAACTAAGACATTAAGATTATAATTGACATATACCATTTTGAACTGATTGAAAATGCCTGATTAAAATTTTATTTGGAGAGATAAAATGGTTCGTGCATATTATTTTGCCCCAGCTTTAGATTTTTTAGGTTTAAAAGATGAAGATATACTAGGAAAAGTATTAGTTAACAATGAATTTGAAACTACTGATCTACAGAGAGTTGCATGGAAACAAGAAATAAATATCTTGAAAGAACAATTGATGGAGGTTAATTCTGGAGATATTATTCTGGAATATACGATACCGCGAATTGGTCATAGAATAGATGCTGTGTACATATTTCAGGGTATTGTTTTTGTTTTGGAGTTTAAAATAGGAGAACATCAATATAGAAAAGCTGATGCAGATCAAGTTATGGATTATGCGTTAGATCTAAAATATTTTCATGAAGAAAGTAAGAATCTTTATATTGTTCCAATGCTTATTGCATCAGAGGCATCTGATAAAATTGTAGAGGCTGAATTTGTGTCTGATAAAATTTCTAATGTAATTTTATGTAATAAGAATAACATTGGTCAGTATATAACGGCCATTTCTAAAAATATCAGTCCATCTGTAGTTTCTATGAATAAATGGGTTAACTCCAGGTATTTTCCTGTTCCTACAATTGTAGAAGCGGCACAATTTTTATATCAAAATCATACTGTTGAGAATATCTTGCAAAACGAAGCTGGCATACAGAATTTAACTAATACGACTGCAGCAATAAATAGAATTATTGACGATTGCAAACGTAATCATAAAAAGGCTATTTGCTTTATAACCGGGGTTCCTGGCGCTGGTAAAACTTTAGCCGGTTTAAATATAGCGTCTGAACGTCATTGTTTTCAGGAGGACGAACATGCTGTATTCCTTTCAGGTAATGGTCCTTTAGTTGATGTTCTTCAAACGGCATTGGCAAAAAACCAGAATATTCATAATCATGTTTCATTAGCTGAAGCAAAGCGAGAGGTTAAATCCTTTATACAAATTATACATAAGTTTCGTGATGAAGCTTTAATAACTGAAATGCCTCCTATTGAAAAAGTAGTTATATTTGACGAAGCGCAAAGAGCTTGGGATGCCAAGGCATTATCTAGCTTCATGGCTCAAAAAAAGGGGATTTCTGATTTTAACAAATCAGAACCAGAATTTTTGATTGATATTATGGACAGACATAAAACTTGGTCAGTTATTATATGTTTAGTTGGGAATGGACAGGAAATTTATAAAGGTGAAGCTGGAATTGCCGAGTGGTTTTCTGTTCTTAAAAATAAATTTTGTCACTGGAATATTTATTTTTCGGATAAAATGGCTTATTTAGAAAATTCTAAAACTTTTTTTCCGAATTCTAACGGTCATATTGTTTCTTCGCTTCATCTAGGCGTATCTTTGCGTTCTTTCCGAAATGAAAAAGTTTCTTTATTTATTAAACAGCTGTTAGATAACAAACCTCATGAAGCAGCGGGTATTTATTCTGACATCAAAGAATTATATCCTATTTTTGTAACTCGAAACTTGGAAAAAGCAAAAAAATGGGTGCGTTGCCAGGCAAGAGGAAATGAACGCTTTGGAATGCTTGCAAGTTCAGGCGCAAAGCGTTTGCGAGGAGAAGGAATATGGGTGCTTCCTAAGATTGATCATGTTGCTTGGTTTTTAGGAGAAAAAAGCAATGTAAATTCTTCTTATTTTTTAGAAGTTCCTGCATCTGAATTTAAGGTTCAAGGATTGGAAATTGATTTCTGTTTGATTGCTTGGGATGCTGATTTGCGTTATGTTCAAGGGAGGTTTGATTTTTATAAATTCAGAGGCTCATCTTGGCAGCATATCAATCTATCTCAGGATCAGGTTTATTTAAAAAATGCATATAGAGTCTTGCTTACAAGAGCTAGGCAGGGATTTGTAATATATGTTCCTGCAGGGGCAAATGTATTGGAAGATGTGACAAGAGATTCTGAAATTTATGACAGCATTTTTGAATATTTAAAATCCTGCGGCATACAAGAGATTGATTAAACTAGATTTAAAATTAGTAATGCAAAAAGAATTGATATATTTAATTTATAGTCTAATTATACAATAGTTTGCAATGTTTAACAGCCTTTTCATTGTTTGCTGTTAGACTGTACAATAGCGGAATTGCCAGAACATTTTCTGCTCGTAATAATTTATCTTAATACTTCAATTAATACCTCAATGGAGTTTATAGATCCGAAGTGAATAGAATTTTATTTCCGTAGAACTGATGCCATAAAGAATGTTGCCGGCATATTATATGATGCTCATATGCAGCTAGGTTTTCTTGCAAAGAGCCGATACAAGCCGATTTTATTTATCTTTGTATCAGCAAAAACGGCGGTTGTCCAATTGTTTGATTTTCATGATGTGGTACCCCGTTAAAGAATTGCTCTGTCAGGCAGGAATCGGGATATATATGTTTGTGTAGTTCATCAGTTTTAGCTTGTTTTCCATGTTTCCGCAGATTATTTAACTGATGTTGCCGGCTGATGATAATTCAGATAACTGAAAATCACGGCAGGCATTGCGATGATGTCTAAAATATCATATTTCAGGGTATGCTGAATCAGCTTTTTTAGCATATCAGCTGTTAAACCGCAGGATAACCTACTGTCAATGGTGTGTAGTTATCACCTCATTGAGATGTTTTGCCGTTGGATCCAGCTTGAGAACTGTATTATTTCCCAAAGCCTAATTCAACGGCATTATTAGATAGCCAATGCAGGATTTGCCGTTTTTCTGTTTCGATATGGGCTTATTCATAATTATGATGAAAAAATGACTGAAGACATTTTTCTTGTTGTTGGGATGGGCATGGTTAGAGGGGATAGATATGTCATTGAAGCATTTTCCGAATTTGAAAATAGACGCAACGCTTTAGTAGTTATGTTCTGACGAATGGAGTCATTGGTGACGTATTTCGTTGAATAGGGATGGCATGCGAAGTCAGCACTTGGTACATTTGCTCTAACAGAAAATGCTGATAAAGGAAGCAGTCGGACGAAGTTGACTCTGGATCTAAAAGGCATATAAGAAATTATATTAGTAGATCACGTATCGGTTTAGATACGGATAAGAAATGTGCAGAGAAAACTTTAAGAAGTCTACCAATGACCGGAGTCTCGGTGTATAATAAAACAATATTGCATTGCACTTGTTGGTAGGGATGAGATTCACTTTTTGCAGGGATCTCAGA
The DNA here is from genome assembly GCF_012027795.1 of Megasphaera sp. SW808. Lineage (NCBI taxonomy): Bacteria > Bacillati > Bacillota > Negativicutes > Veillonellales > Veillonellaceae > Megasphaera > Megasphaera sp. SW808. The sequence goes on along the minus strand of NZ_SJOT01000022.1, from coordinate 9,335 downwards.
GTATATGTAGGGATTATAGCAAGATATTATTCAATTCAGCAGATTTCTAAGAATAGAAAAATTTTGTTTGCTGCTTTATGTAAATGGGTGTGTTTATGGTAAGCTGAATATTTATGGGGAATTTCTGGGGATTTTGAGACATTAAAAGATGACGAAGTAAAATCTGAATAAATATAAAGAGGAGTAGAGAATGGAAGAAAGAGTTCAATCCGTTCCAGAAGCAAGATTGCTGCTGGCCTCCCTGCGTTCTGTAGGGTATAATGAAGAAACTGCGATTGCGGATATTATAGACAATTGTATTTCGGCTCAAGCCCATGAAATCAAGATCCACTTTGACTGGGAAAAGAAACGAATCGTAATTTCTGATGATGGCTTCGGCATGAGTGAAAAGAACCTGATTGAGAATATGCGTATAGGTTCTTCTGATCCCCGCAAAATTCGAGGAAAAGACGATTTGGGTCGATTTGGCATGGGTATGAAGACAGCAGCCTTCTCTCTTGGGAAAAAGCTAACGGTCATAACAAAAGCTGATTCTGCTGTGAGCAACGCCTCTTGGGATCTGGACCAGATTCCAGAGATTGGGTGGAACCTGATTATTCGAGACAAAAGCGAGATTTCTGAGTTTTCAGCTCAGATTGGTGAGCAGGGAACAATTGTTGTCATTGAAAGTCTGGATCGTATGATTGATATTGATGACGAGAAGAAGGCTAAGAATAAATTTTATAGGGTTGCAAGTAAAACGGAAAAACATTTAGCACTTACATTTCATCGATTTATTGAGGAAGATGATCTTGTTCTAGAACTGAATGGAAATCAAATTAAAGCATGGAATCCATTTATTTTGGAAAATAGTGCAACTCAGGAACTGCCGGAAGAATCGATTTTCTCAAATGATGGCTGTGCAAAGGTGATAATTCAGCCTTATGTTCTGCCGCATAAAACAAAATTTGCATCTGATGACGACTATCAAGCAGCAGGCGGGCCCAAAGGATGGAACTATCACCAAGGCATCTATGTTTATAGAAACAGACGATTGATTATTTGCGGAACATGGTTTGACTATATAAAAAAGGAACCTGCATACAATCTGGCGCGTATTAAAATCGACATAACATCGGCCAGCGATGAGGATTGGAAGATTGATATTAAAAAGTCCACCGCATCTCTGCCCAGTTATGTCAGAGATACAGTGGAACGGGAGATTGATCTCTGTACTGAAACCTCAGCTCGCGTATATAATTCCCGGGGAAGCTACTCAAAGTCCAATGTTAGTACTCCTAATCTGGATTATGTATGGGAGCAACGAAAAAAGAATGGCCGATATTCTTTTCATATTAATAGGAAACACTCTCTGTTGAATGATATCAAAAAGCAACTGGATGACCGAGGTAAATCAATTCTATCAGCATATCTTACTCTGGTTGAAAATTTTGCACCGTTTATGCAGTCCGGAATTTCAGATTCTCTGCAGAATGGAAAAGTTCATGCAGGGCCTGATAAGACTTCTTTGGAATATCGCGTACAAATCAAAGAATTAACAGATATGATTTCAATCTTCTTGTCGCAGGGCTTTACTAAAGAAGAAACACAATCTACGCTGCTGGACATGCCTAATTATAGACACCTTCAGGAGGATATTATCAGACTAGTGGAGGAAGCATAATGATTAACACGCCGAAAGATTTAAATGATATTGAAGTTGGTTTATATAAGAGTGGATATGAGTATTGTGAGAAATGTGTAAAAGAAAAACATCTGGCTATTGCGGAAGCAGTTGAAGAGACTGCATCAAGATTTGGCGTCTTAAATATGATCTCTGACATGGAATGTTTCAAGAAATTCCTGTTTAGCGAAGTAACTGCTTACACGGAACCTTCTGTTGGTGTGTGTGATCCCAATCTGGAAGACAGGACTTGGTGGGATAAGCTTAAACATGATCATGCATTTAAACCGGAATACTGGACTCGCTACTATAACTATCTGCTGAAGAAACCTGCTTGGAGTATTACGTCAGTGGAAGAGATTAACTCTTCTACTGACGAGATTATGAATGCTTTGACCAATCCCAGAAAAGGGGCGGCCGGCGAACGGATGGGTATGGTATTCGGCTATGTTCAGTCTGGCAAAACTGCACATTATATAGGCATGATCAATAAGGCCTACGATGCGGGATATCGTATTGTGATTGTGCTGTCCGGCATTCATAACAGCCTCCGCAGCCAGACTCAGTCCCGTATTGATGAGGAAGTCCTGGGATATGAAACAAGTCTGGAAAATATCGGGGATATGACTCGTGAGCGCAATGTGATTGGTGTTGGTATAGGTCCTCGCAACCAGGTTGAAACTGTTGTCCAGTCTATTACGACACGAGATGAAAAGGGTGATGTCAATAAAAAAACGGAAGGGGTATCTATGATGCCTCCGTTTATGATTGTTACCAAAAAGAACGCTTCTGTTCTGAGAAGGATTTTGCGCTTCTTCCGCAAAAATCATTGTGCAGAAATCATAGATGGGAAGAAGAAAATCCCAGCAAAATATCCTGCACTTATTATTGATGATGAAGCAGATCAGGCTTCTATCAATACGAATGAAAGCTATGATGATCAGGGAAATGTTCTGAACGACTATAATCCTACAACTATCAACGGCTTGATTCGGGATCTGCTGGGCGTATTTGAATGCCGTTCCTATATTGGCTATACAGCCACGCCTTTTGCAAATATCTTTATTCCACCCCACATTGACGACAAAACATATGGAACTGATCTCTTCCCCAGAGATTTTATTTTTAGATCTCCGAGGGCAGATCAGTATATTGGCGCAAGAGAGTTTTTTGGGTTAGGCGATACCGAGGATATCCCCGCGATGCCGCTTTATCGGAAAATCGTGGATGGAGCATCTTATCTCGGCAAGGGCACTAAATCTACCGATGAGGTTGGTGAACTGCCCAATGAACTTAAACTGGCTGTGAAATACTTCCTTCTGTCTACTGCGCTTAGGAACTGCAGAGGGCAAAAGAACAGGCCTAATACGATGTTAATCCACATTGTCCGCTTCGTTAGACAACAAAACAAGGTCAAGCAAAAAGTTTTAAAATATTTCAAAGAAGAGATTGCGCACTATATTCGTTATGGAGATCTCACCATCAAAAGTGAGCTTAAATCGATTTGGGAAGGAGACTATCTCCCGTCTACTGATAAAATGAAAGCACAGTTCAGCAAATATATGTCTGACTGCAGGGATGTCAGCTGGGACTGCATTTGGAGTGAGGTTAAGCGCCTGATTACGGATAAGGAAATCGTTGTATACAGTGTCAATGGTAAGAGCGAGGATGTTCTTCTCTATAAGAACCACGAAGGAAAGCCGTTCAACGTCATTGTGATTGGCGGCGATAAGCTCTCCAGAGGCTTGACGCTGGAAGGACTGACAATAAGCTATTTTACCCGCAGTTCTAATACATACGATACGCTGATGCAAATGGGCCGATGGTTCGGTTTCCGCCCTGGTTACTTGGATGCCTGCAGACTATTTACTACACCGGCTCTTTATGCAAGTTTTTCTCATATTTCCATGGCTACTGAAGATCTTGCTGCACAATTTGACTTTATGAACAGTGTTGTTCAGACCCCGAAAGATTTTGGCTTGCGAGTTGCATCTCATCCGATACTGGAAATTACCAGCCGGAATAAAATGAGAACTGGTCAGGAATTTAAACGTGACTTCAGCTGCAAGCTGAGCCAAACTCGTGTATTCGATATTGATGGAGAACAGTATGACAGAAACTTTGAAGCTGTAGAAGACTTTTTGGATGCGATCAAAAGTTGCCGCATAACGGCAGAACAATATCAGCAGATATTTGGCAGGAAAGCTCCCGGTGAGCATTTCTTCTATCGAAATGTGTCAGCCCATGATGTTGTTAACTTCTTTGAAAATTATGAGACATCCAAAACTGCAACTAGAGCAAAGAGCAAGTATATGGCAGATTATATCCGTACTATGAATGCGGATGGAATCGGCGGCGTTAAATCATGGACGGTCTGCCTGGTCAATGTCAGCGGTCATGGTAGAAATTTTGATATTGCAGATCTTAACGATGTAGGCGGAGGTATTTACAGAAAAGAAGGGTCTGGTGTAGATTCCTACGAGACCACCTGTTCCATTCATACGATGACATCTGCTGATCATGAGTATTGGGATTATAACAAGTCCATATATGACAAAGTTCAGGAACTGAAGGAAAAGTATAAAAATGACCCTTCTAAAACAAAAGTCAATGAAATTATTCGGAGAGAAACAAGACCATTTTCGAATGGACTGCTAATCCTGTACCCTATTGGAAATGCGGGAAAGCTGACTGCTCAACAGGGAGAACACAAGACTCCCTTTGGGTTTGCGGCGGTATTCCCTGACCGCAAGGGCAAGGGGGATCTCAAGTCCTATCGAATGAATGACATTGCATTGGAGAAAGATAGCGATGAGCTTTACGGCTGATATTTACAAAAGCATATTGCGCGATATAGCATTTGCAGAGGCAAACCAACCATCCCCTTTTGCGATGCGTTTGGTGAAGTTTGACAATGACATTATGGTTGCTTTTGCAGTCAATATTGCTACAAGAATGCGTTCAGCGTTCTTATCTGTAACCTCAGAAGTACCTAAGAGCAAATTTCCCCACTGGAAAGGCGTTGAAATTGAGACAGTTACACTGCCGGCGTATGGAATTGATACGCCTTTTGTTGGACTGTCTCAACTGCCGAATAGTGCCAGCGATATTTTTGAAATTGTTGTTGAAGACTTGAGAACACAGCTGGAATCAGCAGAAAACACCGAGGAGTCCCTATCTGTCATTATCAGAGTTCTGATAAAATGGAAGGAGTTTTTTGCTGCTGATAAAGAGTTGCTGATGTCTGAAAAGCGTCAGCAGGGGCTTTATGGTGAGCTGCTGTTTTTGAGTGAGTGTCTGGATTCACAAGGCCCGTCAGCAGTGTTGCACTGGGCCGGCTGCGAAGATGAGGTCCATGATTTCTACTTTGGTCCTCATGCAGTTGAAGTAAAAACCACCTCTGCACAGGCTCCCTATTTTGCTAGTATCAGCAGTGAATATCAACTGGATAATGATGATATTCCGGGGAAATTGTTTCTGCGCTTCTATGCGCTTCGTAAAAGTCACAGCGGAGGTGAAAAACTGCCGGAACGAATTTCTGCCATCCGCAGCAAGTTGTGTGAAGATATATCAGTTCTGCAGAAGTTTGATGAAAAGCTAAAAAAGTACGGTTATTTTGATGAAGCTGCAGATAACTATATTGTTGGCTACTATCAGCGAGATCGTTATTGCTTTACAGTAGAAAATGATTTTCCTAAGCTCACAAAAGAAGCAGTACCGCTGGGTGTTGCAGATCTTACATACCGAGTCAGTATCATGCTTTGTATGCCGTATGCTCAAGATATAAACTCTGTATTTGAAGTGTTAAGAGGAGGGGCCTAACGTGGTAAACGAGAAGATTCTTGATTTCTATAAGGAATTTCGAGATGAGATTCTTGGGTATGTGAAAGAAAATGGTCCTATTTCGACAAATATGGCTTTCAAAGCTTTATTCCTATCCTACCTTACGGAAGCGGGAGAAACTCTTGTTTCAGACTGCACGCTGGTGGACTTTAAAAAGGACAGCGACAATATGAAGCTGGACGGCTATGCATTTAGTGAGTATTTCCATTCTCTTACCTTGCTGGTGAGCAAGTATCAGGCTAAGGCGAAGCCGGAAAAGGTGAAGAAGACTGAAATTAACAGGCTTTTGAAAAAAGGTCTGAAGTTTTACAAGACTTGCGGCAATGACTCGTTTGAGGCTTTAGAGGAATCCAGCGATGGTTATCAGGCGTATGAGTTTATTAAAGCGCATAAGGCAGATATCGAAACGGTTAATGTCATTTTATTGACTAATGATGAAACGATCCAATATGTTCCGGAAGATACTCGCCAAGGAAAGGTAACCATTCGTTTTGATGTCTGGGATATTGAAAGACTGTATCAAAGTATTCTTGGCGGTGCGGCTGTGGAGCGTCAGCTTGTTGTAAAGTTGAAAAAAAAGTATGGTGCTTCTCTGCCTTTAATCAAAGTTAGATGTGATAATGAGGTTTATGACTGCTATATTGGCATCATTTCGGGTGAGCTTTTAGCACGGATTTATGAAGTTGAGGGACAGGATCTTATTCAGAAGAATGTTCGCTCATTTCTGCAGGCAACCGGCAAGGTTAATAAAGGGATCAAGACGTCGCTAGCCAATGAACCTCAAATGTTTATGGCCTACAATAACGGCATTTCAACTGTTGCGGACAGTATCACTGCTGACGAAAACCAAAGTTATGGAGATATTGTAGCTATTACGGAAATTACCGGTTGGCAGATTGTGAATGGCGGTCAAACAACAGCGTCGATTTACAACGCCTATAAATCAAAACTTCCTCTGGATCAGGTGAATGTGCAGATCAAGTTGTCTGTTATCAAGCAAAAAGATCAGGCAGAAGCTATTATTCATAATATTTCCAAATATGCAAATAGTCAGAATAAAATCAATATGTCTGACTTTAATGCCAATGACGCATACCATGTCAAAATGGAACGTCTGTCCAGGGCTATACCGATTCCAGCTGCAAAGGGAAAATCCACAGACTATTGGTTCTATGAAAGAGCCCGAGGTCAATATTTAGTTGAATTAAATCGTCAGCCTACCGCGGCAGCTAAAAAGGAATTTAAGAACCGATGCCCGAAGAGCCGTTGCATTTCCAAAACTGTAGCAGCAAAGTGTATGATGGCTTATCAGGGGTATCCTAATATTGTCAGCAAAGGCTTAGAAACTAGTTTTATCTACTTTTCGGATATGGTTTCCAAGGATGGATTTCCTGAGCCATCTGAACAGAGCTATATTGAGATGATTTCCAAAGTAATACTGTTCAATTGTTGTGATGAAATAGTTAAAAGTTTGAAATTTGGAGGTTTTAAAGCGCAACAGGATTACTATACTGTGGCACTGATTGGAAAGTATTATTCGTATTTAATTAAGCCGCAGGAAATTTGGAATAATCAGACAATCAATGCGGAGACCGCGAGGATAATAGAAAAATTGGCTTATTTTGTGTGGGATCATTTTCAAAATCCTACGGTTCCCGGTGTTAATATTAGTCAGTGGTGCAAAAAGGCAGATTGCTGGGAACTGCTTCAGCACCGTTATGAAGCGAAAATGAAAAAGCAGGAGAATAGATAAGGAATGCCATATTCAGTAGTGGATTTGTTTGCAGGAGCTGGCGGATTGAGTTTGGGGTTCAGGCAGACAGAAAAATTTGATATAAAAGTTGCCTTTGAAAACAATCCTATAATGCAGAAGACATACAAAAAAAATCATCCAGGAGTAGAGGTTTGCGGTGATGTCTGTCAAGCGGATTATGGGCAAATTGAAAAAAAATACGGAAAAATAGATGTAGTTATTGGGGGGCCGCCTTGTCAGGGATTTTCAAATGCAAACAGGCAAAAAAATCATGCCATAAGTCGGAATAATTCTTTAGTAAAACAATATATACGAGCTATTCTTGAGTTAAGGCCTAAAGCATTTGTTATGGAAAATGTCAGCATGCTGAAATCGGATGTACATAGATTTTATCTTTGTTCGCAGGACCTTTCTATGATAACGACGAAAGACATTAAAACAGAAATTACTCCTATAGTGTTGCTGGAGAAAAAATTTATTTTTAATGGAGTTTTAGCTATTATTAAAAACTCAGCAAGAATTAAACAGTACTTATGGCCGGAGGATGATTATCTGAAGCTTAATGTAATTTATAAAACGGCAAAGAATATAAATAAACTTGAGACAGCCCTTGAAAAGCATAAACGAAAGCTTTCCCGTATTTCAGAAGCACATATACATGAAGGTACGAATGATATTATATTGCAGGCAGATTCGAGAGCTTTTGAGGCATTATTACTTTATTATGATGGAACTCTGAATATAGAAAATGTGAAAGAAAATATTGAAGCTGCAGTTATGTATCAGCGTATGCTCAGCATCGCATTAGAAATTATCGATAACGACATTGTTGTAGAACAATATAATACAGAAAAAGATTTAAAAGCTGAGGTTAGATCTTTTGCAGTGTTTGACTATTTACGAGCGAAACTTGCAGCGGATGAAGATGTAAATGGATATTATATTAAAGCTGATGTTCTTTCTGCGGCACAATTTGGAGTACCTCAAAAAAGGATGAGGTTTATTGTGATGGGAATTCGGAAAGATATTTCTGATAATGTTAATCTTCCGGAAGGCCAGTTTAGTGACGGGGAGTATAGAACTGTAAGAGATGCTATAGAAGATTTAGCTGATATTGAGCCGATTTATGATGTTAATAATGACAACGGCATAATACTCAAAAAGAAAGATAATCTTGGCGAATTGGCAAAAGTTCTCAGAGATGCAAATGTTCTTTATAATCATGTTATTACAAAGACCACTGAGGTTGCTATGCAGAGGTTTAAAGTACTTAAACAAGGGCAGAATTTTCATGCTTTATCAGAGGAACTAAAAAAGAATACATATACAGATACAACACGTACTCAAAACACAATTTATCTGAGGCTAAATTATGACGAGCCATCTGGTACTGTAGTTAATGTGCGTAAGTCCATGTGGATTCATCCAACCCAGGATAGAGCTGTAAGTATTAGAGAAGCTGCTCGTCTGCAGTCTTTTCCAGACAGCTTTATTTTTATAGGAACAAAAGACAAACAGTACCAGCAAGTAGGAAATGCAGTGCCGCCTTTTATGGCAAATGCAATTGCTGAAAAATTAGCAGAACAATTGAAAAATGTGCTTTCGAAAGAAGATGATTTGAATGGCTGATATGCATTCAAAAGAAGTTCGAAGTCGTAACATGTCTCATATAAGAAGTACTAACTCGAAGCCAGAAGAGCTTGTTCGCAAATATCTTTTCGCAGATGGATTTCGGTATAGGAAAAATGTGAAGACTCTGCCAGGAAAGCCAGATATTGTATTGTCTAAGTATAAAACCGTTATATTTGTAAATGGATGCTTCTGGCATAAGCATGATTGTCCTAAATTTGTATGGCCATCGTCAAATACTGAATATTGGATACCAAAAATTCAGCGCAATGTTGAACGAGATCAACGCAATTATGCTGAATTGCAAAAACTTGGATGGAATGTAATTATTGTATGGGAATGTGAATTAAAAAAGAAAATCCTTGATGAAACAATGAATCGATTGGAAAAAGAAATTTTAAAAGGCGGAAAGAAATAATACTGCAAAATATTTTCTCTTTGTACAAT
>NZ_SJOT01000021.1:0-51604 GCF_012027795.1 Megasphaera sp. SW808 | reverse complement strand
TTTACTTGGCTCAATTAATCTTACCTGTATTTTTCATTATTTAATACCTGCGCTATGGAACGCTAGTTTAGTGCTTTATTTTTGGCAATGCCGTATTACGGGGACGCTTCGATTTTCAGACAATTTAGGAAAAAGAAGTTTTCTCTATATCGTGATTTACTTAGCAATTTTTTCTAATGTTTTGTCGAGCATTATATTAAGCGCTTACGTAGGCGCTTGCTTGGCGAAAAGCTTTATACAGCAGAGGATACGCACTAAGCAGGCCTTTTTTGCATACTTGAATGAAAATAAATTCTTTGTCATCATTTTAGTCGTATGGTTTATTTCATTGATTTTAGAAGCTAATGGAGGTCGCTCTAGGGCGATCGGCGCTAGTATTGCTCATTTGCCGCTATATGAGACAGGAATGGAATTCATCAAAGTTTTTAAACACATTAACAAATATTTTGCAGGAACGTTTATTTTTGTAATAGCGGTAGCAGGGATTTATTATTATAAAAGCAAGAATCTGCTGAAGAAAAAAGTACTTTGCAATGAGATGACTATTTTATTACTTGCTTTATTAGGAACGGGGATGTATTTGCTCCTGGTCTGTGCAAAATCTAGCGCTGGATACATAGGAAGAAGCGATGTCATCATAGGCTTGTTCTTTTGGATACTTTTATTGCTGTTCTCCTGCGGGGCGTATATTGTTGCATATTGGCAGAGAATAATTTTGCTATTGCCTCTTTTATTATTATTTTTTACGGTGCAAACCATTTATAGCAGTGGAGATACTTATTACGCTGAAATTACTATGGGAAGAATCGATCCGGAAATTTGTTACCAAATCGATAAAGATCTGATAAATCAAATTATAACTGCGGAACAAGAGGGGAAAACGGAAATGATATTGGTTGTACCAAAGGGAGACAATCGGGATAATTGGCCTCATCCCATGTATATGGGCGGGAATATTTCTAAAACATTGCACCGTCATGGGATTATTAGATATCCAATTTCTATTAAGATTCAGCCGGATACTTCTATGAATGAAACATATCATATTCCTATTCCTAAATAATTGCATATGCTTTTATACGCGAATAAACTCTCTTTCATTGACATACATAACAGATACGCATATAATTAAAGTTATCGTAAAATAGAAAGGTGGAAATAGTGCCAAGGTGTCTTGACACTATTTCTATTTGCCGTCATAGGGAAAAGGAGTACTAATATGACAAATGAAACGCTGATTACGCAAGAAGGTCTGGAACAATTAAAGGAAGAATTAAACGAGCTGAAATCAGTTCGCCGCATTAAAGTTTCCAAACGTATTCAGGAAGCAATCGCTTTGGGCGACTTGAGCGAAAACTCTGAATATGATGACGCTAAAAATGAACAGGCTTTTGTCGAAGGCCGCATTTCCGAACTGGAAAATAAAATCCGTACGGCAAAAATCATTCAGGAATCTGACGACAGCAGCGCGAAGGTGCGCCTGGGCTCTAAAGTGATTCTGGAAGACGTAGAAACGGGCGACCGTTTTGAATATACCGTCGTCGGCACGGCGGAAGCCGATCCGTTCAACAATAGAATTTCCAATGAATCTCCCGTAGGCAAGGCGATTTTGGGACAGCCGATCAACGAAGCGAATCCCGTCGTCGTCACGGTCAAAGCGCCGGCAGGCGAATTGAAATACCGGATTTTGCCGTTTACGGCGGAATAAAAAAGCCTATAGGAGGAATTGTCATGTCCGATGAAATGCAGAAAGAAAATCTTGTCATAGAAGAAGAAAAATTAAACGACCAAATGAAGGTGCGCCGCGAAAAGATGCAGAGCTTTATCGACGCCGGCGTCTATCCCTTCGGTCAAAAATTTGACTGGGATCACCATGCCCAGGAATTGAAGGACCAGGCGGAAGCCCTGGAAAAAGATGAAACGGTCGTCCGCATTGCCGGCCGCCTCATGGCGATCCGCCGTCACGGCAAGACGGCGTTCTGCGTCCTTCGCGATATCAGCGGCGAAATCCAGCTGTATTTCCGCAAGGATATTTTGGGTGAAGAATCGTATACCTTGTTCAAGCTGCTCGATATCGGCGATATCGTCGGCGTCGAAGGGGTTGTTTTCACGACCCATACGGGCGAAACGACGGTCCGCGTTGAAAAATGGACGCTGCTGTCCAAGTCTCTCCGTCCGCTGCCGGAAAAATTCCACGGCCTGACGGATAAGGAAACGCGCTATCGCCAGCGGTATTTGGATCTCATTGTCAATCCGGAAGTAAAAGACACGTTTATTAAACGGTCCCAGATTATCAAGGGCATTCGTCAGTATTTGGACGAACGGGGCTTTTTGGAAGTAGAAACGCCGATGCTGCACACGATTGCCGGCGGCGCGGCTGCCCGTCCCTTCAAGACCCACCACAACGCCCTCGACATGGATATTTACCTGCGCATTGCGCCGGAACTGCACTTAAAGCGCCTGCTCGTCGGCGGTTTGGAACGAGTCTATGAAATGAACCGCTGCTTCCGCAACGAAGGCATCGACACGCGCCACAACCCGGAATTTACGACGGTAGAATTGTACCAGGCCTACGGCGATTTGGAAGATGTCATCAAGATTACGGAAGAAATGGTATCCCAGCTGGCTATGAAGCTGTACGGCACGATGAAGATTACCTATATCGACAAGGAAATCGACTTGACGCCGCCTTGGGACCGAATGACTATGATCGAAGCTGTTAAAAAATACACCGGCGAAGACTTTACGGACGTCAAGACCGTAGAAGAAGCGCGGGCTATTGCCGACAAGCTGCACGTCGAATACGGCGAATACGACGGCATCGGCAAGATTATCAACGGCTGCTTTGAAGATTACGTAGAAGAAAACCTGATTCAGCCGACGCTCATTACGAACCACCCGCTGGAAATTTCGCCGCTGAGCAAGCAGGACCCGGATAATCCCTTGCTGACCTATCGTTTTGAAGGCTTTATTTACGGCCGCGAGCTGGCCAACGGCTTCGGCGAATTGAACGATCCTATCGACCAGCGCAACCGTTTTGTCGAACAGATGAAGGAACGCGAACGGGGCGACGACGAAGCTCATCAGATGGATGAAGACTACTGCCGCGCTCTGGAATACGGTTTGCCGCCGACAGGAGGCCTGGGTATCGGCATCGACCGCTTGGTCATGTTCCTTACCAACAGCGCGTCCATTCGCGACGTACTGTTGTTCCCGCTTAGCCGTCCGGAACAGAAATAATTAGGAAACACCCTTTGAACCATCGTGTCGAAGGGTGTTTTTTGCAAAAGCCCCATGAGGAGGAAGACGATGAACGGAAAAAAGAACTTGATACTCGCTGTTTTTTGCCTGTTGTGCGCGTCCTGTCTGCCCGTCGGGGCCGTTTCTGCCGACGGCAGTCCCGCCCAGTCTGAACCTGCCCTTCCGACAGTCCAGAGCCATACCGGCGCTGCGGCACAAGCTGCGGCGGCAGGGGAAGGTGAAGAGGCTGATAAAAAAGACAAGAAGAAACCGATTTCCAACGGCAAGGTATTGACCAAAGAGGAAATCGGGGCTATGGATATTGCCGTTCCCAGCGTCCTGCATGCCGGCGATTTTCACGTCGGCGGCATACACTGCGGCGACAGCCTGCGCAAGGTCCGAAGCCTGTACGGCAGCCCGACGAAGTATGCCCGCAGCGCCCATTATACGACGATGCAGTATGACGGCAAGGATATTGCCATGCGGGTTCGCAGCCGCAACGACACGGCCGATATTCTGAAAGAAACGGGAGAAGAACGGGAAGGCGTCCGCATCGGCGTCGAATCGGTGTTCCTGACTAGCGGGAAAGACGCTGTCTTCGGCAGGGGCCTGCGCCTGAAAATGCCTGCGGAGGTACTGGTCCGCCAGATGGGGATTCCCTCCAACGTCTTGCGCGATGCCGACGCCAATATTTATTACTTTGTGTATGAAAATCCTGCGAGGGACGGCGCCATGATTTTTGCCGTCGCCAATCGGAAAATCGAGCGGGTGGCCCTCATGCCGCCGCGTCCGCCCTACAGCCGCGGTGAAGCCCTGCCGGCGCAGAATAAATGGTCGGAACGGGATTTTACGCTCATGGGATTCAGCTTGAACCAGCCCTTCCAGGCCAATAAATACAACATGTGGAATAACCTGGTCAAACGGGACAGCAACAATTTCTGGCTCTATGGCGATTACGGCGTCGAAGTAGACCGCCGGAACATGGTGCAGAAGGTCTTTCTGCTGACCAACAACGCCTATACGAGCCGCGGCGCGACGCTGGGCTACCATATTTCAACGGTATTGTCCCTGTACGGACGGCCCGACCGGGTCGAAGTTGGGCCGGAAGCGGAGAAATCCGTTGACGCCTACTATTATGACAGTCCCTTCCAAAAGGGCATTTCCCTGGTCTTCGTCGTCAACCACGCCAGCCGGTATGTGGAAGATGTGCTGCTGATCAGCGCGCCTATTCAGAATCTGCAGGACCCTATGGCCCGTTACGGCCTGCAGTCCTGACGGCGGCGCGGGACGATTCTTCAAGTATATACAAATAAAATAGCAAAAATGCTTTACTTATATGACTGACATCCAGTATAATAAATATAACTAATACTAGCAGATGAAGGTGATTTTCATGGTTACAGATGCAGATGTTTTAAAACGGTGGAAGTACATTGCTCAGGAAGATGAAAAGCTGCTTATCCTTATCGGCGGTCCCGGCTCCGGCAAGAGCAAGCTCATCCGTGAACTGACGTTCCAGGATGGCTGGAAGATTTGCGAAGCCCGCGAGCTCTTCGACGACGAATTCTTGGAAATTCCTCGGGCCGACCGTCCGGAAAAAGCTATTTCCCTCATTTCGACGGCGATTCACCGCCTCAACGCCCGCGTTGTCATGATCGATAACGTCGAATTCCTGTTCGCCCCGATTTTGAACCTCAATCCGGTTCAGATGCTGAAGGACTTGAGCAAGGAATGCCCGATTATCGTCAGCTGGCGCGGCAGCCTGGAAGGCAACACGTTGTATTTCGAACACAACGGCGATCCCAAGTATGCTAAATTTACAATCGAAGATCCGAAACATGTAATGTCCCTCGACTGATTTCCCCGTACGTGCGTAAAACGCCGCAGAGCCTGTTGATTCTGCGGCGTTTTATTTTGCTCTTTTTTTCTCCTGTACGGCATGGTATAATGACAAAAGCGTTTGTTTGATTTCAATAAAAGGAGCAGATAACGATGGGTGACTATATGATTGCCGTCATCTTGGGGATCGTCGAAGGGGTAACGGAATACCTGCCTATTTCTTCGACGGGCCACATGATTCTCGTCGGCGACTGGCTGGGATTTACGGGGCCGAGGGCCAGCGTATTTGAAGTATTTATTCAGCTCGGCGCTATTTTGTCGGTTCTGGTGATTTATAAAGAAAAATTTATCCGTATGCTGCGGCAGTACCGCTGCTGGGATATGCTGCGCCCGCAGAATTGGCGGCGCAACGATACGGGGCTGACGCTGGCTCACGTGGGAGCGGGCATCGTGCCGGTCATGATCATCGGCTACTTTGCCCATGGAGTGATCAAAACGTATCTCTTTTCCGTCGGCACCGTCATTATCGGCCTGGTCATCGGCGGCGTGTTCATGCTGCTGGCCGAACGGGCGAAAATACGCGTGCTGTGCGACGATGTGGAAAAGATGACCATCTTGCAGGCATTTTTAGTCGGCGCCTTTCAGATGTTCGCCTTGTGGCCCGGCTTTTCCCGCTCCGGCTCGACCATTGCCGGCGGCTTATTTCTGGGGCTGAGCCGGAAGGCGGCAGCAGATTTTTCCTTTATCATTGCCGTGCCGGTCATGATCATCGCCTGCTTTTACGATTTGCTGAAGAGCTGGTCCGTATTGGACAGCGGCGATTTGGTCATGATTGCCATCGGCTTTGTGACGGCCTTTATCGTAGCGTATATTTCCGTATTGTGGTTCCTGAAATTTCTCAATAAATCGACCCTTACGTCCTTTGCCTGCTACCGGTTTTTAGTCGCCGTCGTATCGTTTGTGTATTTCTTCATCTTGAAATAGAAAAAGCGCCGCAAGGCGCTTTTTTTGCAGTTATGCCTGCGGCGATGAAAGGACGGCGAAGCTGCGGGAAATATCGGCGATAAAGGGCTGCGGATCCGTTCCTTCCGGCAGGTCGCGGAGGATGCTTTCCAATATGTTTGGGAAAAAGAGGTTGACGCCCTGCATGTATACGTAATAATAATACTGCAGTCCGTCGTCGCCTTTTAAAATCATCGGCGCCAGCTCGTCGTTTACGGTGAAGGCTAGGTCGTAAAAATCGAGCAGCTCTTGCTTGAAGCGGTCTAAATGGAGCTCGTTTTTCCCGTAGTCCTCCAGAAGATGGGAGCCCATATCGGCCAGAGCCTTCGGAAGGCCCGCCGCTTTTTCCGGCATTTCCGCGCCGTTGTCTTCCAGGACGTGATGGAGCGTATGAAGGGCGCCGACAAGGGATTCACAGAAAAAATTAAAGGTCAGCAAACCGTCCGAACCGGTCAAGCCGGTAAAGGTATATGTTGTCATGATAGATGTTTCCTCCTGGGCAGGTTAATTTAAACGGCTTCCGTGGATGTCCAAAGGAGCGAGTCCGGAGAAGTCTCGTTGTATTTGCTCTATAAATTGCTGTAGTTTTTGACTTTCCGGCAGGTCCATGAGCAGGCTTTGCAGCATGACCGGCAGGAAGTGCTTGAGGCCTTGGACGAATACTTGGCCGTAATAGACGGCTTCGAGGGGCGCGTCGGACAGATCGTCTTCCAGGTCGCTGCAAAGAGAAAAGGCCAGGTCGTAGAAGGCCAGTATGTTTTCTCTGAACCGGCCTAATTGCAGGCAGTCTGCATGATAGTCGTCCCGCAGGTCGGCGCTGATATCTTCCAGCATGTCGAACAGCTCGTCTGCGTCGTCGGCGGGAATGCAGAGATGGTTTTCCTCCATGACGTCCAGGTAATCAGACAGGGTATCGGCCAACGATTTGCTGAAGAATTCGAAGGTCCACAAGGCTTCGTCGCTCAGCATTCCGCTGAATGTATATTTGTCTTTATGGTATACTCCTTTTTTCATGAAGCTCCTCCTTTTTCATTGTATCGGTGCAAGTGTATTATACCATAATTTGCAGAAAATGAATTGAGTCGAGGCCAAGAATATGATACCATTGGTACGTAGTAAAAAATGGAAAAAGGTCTTATCGGAGGGAATACCTATGGCAAAGCATAAAAAGATACAATTAAAGAAGCGCTCCGGCCCGGCAGCCCGCATCCACCGCGGCTTGTCCATGCCCGTCGGCCCGGGCAGCGACAGCAGTACGCTGAGCTTCCGCAGCTTGGCGGAGCTGAAGGCGAAGTATTTCGTCTTCACAGGCCGCCTGCCGCGCCGTTCCTTTATCATGAGGACGCTGGTCCTCATGTTTGCCCAGCTCATGTTTTCGGCTATTTTATACAGCCGCTTCGCCGAAGCCGTGCTGATCAACCGCATGGATTACGCTGCGGTGTTCGGCATCATCTTCGTGCTGCTTTCTATACCGGTCATCTGGTCGCAGCTGTCCTTAGGTGTTCGCCGCTGTCACGATATGAACAAGCAGGGAGCCTTGTTTATCATTCCCTTTGCCTGTTATCTGGCCAGCTACATCCTGCCGATTGCCGGCATGGATACGGCGGCGACGGCGGCCCAGTCGATCATGGCCGTATCCTATTTGGGCTTTTTTACCGTGAAGGGGACGTCCGGCGACAACGCCTACGGACCGGAACGGGCTCGTTAGGGGGATGAGACAATGACTTTGGATCATGGAATCGCAGGCGATACGTATATCGTGGAAGCCCTGCATCTGCCGCAGAACATGGAACGGCGCCTTCAGGCGCTGGGAATGATCAAGGGAACGAAGGTGTCGGTTCTCAACAATAAAAACGCCGGCACGATGATCATCCAGATGCGCAGTACGCGCCTGGCCCTCGGCAAGGGGATTTCATCACATATTGAAGTAAGGAGTTGAATCGTATGAAAGCGGAAGTGCAAGGACAAACGGATCCGCTTCGTACCGTGAGCAGTATGGAACAGAAACCGTCAGAAATGACCGTCGCCTTTATCGGCAATCCGAATTGCGGAAAGACGACGTTATTTAACGCCTATACGGGAGCTAATTTGAAAGTGGCGAACTGGCCGGGCGTTACTGTAGAAAAAGTAGAGGGGGCCATCGATTCCCACGGCGTCCACATCCATCTGGTCGACTTGCCGGGGACGTACAGCCTGACGTCTTATACGATGGAAGAGCAGGTTTCCCGTAATTTTATTTTAAGCGACCAGGTCGACGTCATCGTCGACGTCGTAGACGCGTCGGCGCTGGAGCGGAATCTGTATCTGACGCTGCAGCTTCTGGAGTTAGGCAAGCCCGTCGTCGTCGCCCTGAACATGATGGATATCGTAGAAAAGCGGGGAATGGAAATCGACCTGCACCGCCTGCCGGAAATGCTGGGCGTGCCGGTCATCCCCGTGTCGGCCCTGAAGCGGCGGGGCCTGAGCGTGCTGCTGCACGCAGCGGTCCACCATCGCGGCCACGTGCGGCCGGACAGGCTGATCCACAACCATTCCGATGAGACGAAGCACCGCCACAATCATCACGATGAATTTGCCATGGTGTACAGCGACGCCCTGGAGGACAAAATCGACGCGGTGCGGAGCATGCTGCACGAACGGTATCCTGACATTTACAACCATCGCTGGCATGCCTTGAAGCTGCTGGAAATGGACCCGGAAGTGACGAAGAATTTTCCCGTCGATGATCCGGCCCATGTCATAGACCGCAGCTATGAAACGGACATCATCAACGAAAAATATAATTTTATAGAGGAAATCATACAGGAAGTCGTCGTCAACCGGGCGGCCCGGGCGGCGGCGACGGACTATGCCGACAAGATACTGACGAGCAACTGGCTCAGTATCCCCGTGTTCCTCTGCATCATGGCCGTCGTCTTCTTCCTGACTTTCTTCATCGGCGATATGCTGAAGGAGTATTTTGAAGAAGCGATAGACTTCTTGTCGCAGGGCGCAGGGGCTATTCTGGCTGCGGCCGGAGCGGGCGACATGGTCGTCTCCCTGGTGTGCGACGGCATCATTGCCGGCGTCGGCGGCATCTTGACGTTTTTGCCGAATATTTGTATTTTGTTCTTTGCCCTGGCCCTTTTGGAAGACAGCGGCTACATGTCCCGCGTAGCCTATATTATGAACGATATTATGAATAAGATGGGCCTGTCGGGACGGGCCTTTATTCCGATGATACTGGGCTTTGGCTGCAGCGTGCCGGCTATCATGGCTTCCAGGGCTCTGGAAAATAAGGAAGACCGGTATCGGACAATGCTGGTTACGCCGTTCATGTCGTGCAGCGCCAGACTGCCTATCTATATTTTATTTTCCGGCATGTTTTTTCCGAACCATGCCATGCTGGCGGCCTATTCCATGTACATCATCGGCATCGTCGTCGCCCTGGTATCGCTGTTGGCAATCAATGTGATGCGCAAAGACACGTCGGACAACGCGCTGCTCATCGAGCTGCCTGAATACAAGCGGCCCAGCAGCCGGACCGTGGCGATTTACGTATGGGAAAAGGTAAAGGATTACCTCAGCCGAGCCGGTACGATTATCTTCGCCGCGTCTATTATCATGTGGTTTATTTTAAACTTTGGCCCGAGCGGATACGGCGATATGGCCAACAGCTTCGGCGCGCTGATCGGCCGGGGCCTGACGCCCTTTTTTGCGCCTATCGGGCTGGGATATTGGCAGATTACGGTGGCTCTTATCGCCGGCATTTCGGCGAAGGAAGTCGTCGTATCGAGCTTTGCCGTATTATTTGACGGCCTGAATATCAACTCGACGGCCGCCCTGGCCGCCTTGGCGGCGACGCTGGGACAAAGCGGGTTTACAGCCCTCAATGGCTACTGCATGATGCTGTTTTCCCTGCTGTATGTTCCCTGCGCGGCTACGATCGCCACGATACATGCGGAATCGCAGAGCTGGAAATGGACGGCTTTTTCCGTGGCCTTTCAGATTTTTGTCGCCTGGATTATTACCTTCGCCGTATATCAGATCGGCAGCCTGGTCGGTTAGGTTTACCTTTTGCCGTGCGTTGCAGTTTTACAATTCTGGCGAAACACTGTATAATATTCGGGAATATATTTTTATTGAGGAGATAGGTCATGAGCATACCTATGATAAAGCTGGACCATATGAGCCATGCGTATCAAGATGAAGAAGGCAAGACGGTCTACGCCGTAAAAGATATATCCTTGACGATCGAACCGGGAGAATTTGTCGCCGTCATCGGCACGAACGGCTCAGGCAAGTCGACGCTGGCGAAGCACTTCAACGTGCTGCTGACGCCGACGGACGGCGCGTGCGAAGTATGCGGGCTGCGGACGGACGACCCCGACAATGTGTGGGATATACGGCAGGAGGTAGGCATGGTTTTCCAAAATCCGGACAACCAGATCGTTGCCGCCGTCGTAGAAGAGGACGTAGCTTTCGGCCCGGAAAATCTGGGCGTGCCGTCGGAGGAAATCAAGCAGCGCGTCAGCGACGCTCTGAAACGGGTCAATATGACGATTTACGCTAAACACGGCCCCCATCTTTTGAGCGGCGGACAGAAGCAGCGCATAGCCATCGCCGGTATTTTGGCGATGCAGTCCCACTGCATCGTACTGGACGAACCGACGGCGATGCTGGACCCCGTCGGCCGGCGCGAAGTCATGGAGACGATCCGCCAGCTCAACGCCGAAGGCATTACGGTCATTATTATTACGCACTTCATGGAAGAGGCGGTGCAGGCCGACCGGGTCGTCGTCGTCAATCAGGGCGAGGTTAAAATGGACGACGCGCCGCGCAGCGTTTTCAGCCACGTCGACGATCTGAAAGCCATGGGCCTCGATGTTCCCGTAGCGGCCGAAATTGCCGCGCGTCTGCGGGAAAAAGGAATTGACCTGCCCGGCGATATTATTACCAAAGAAGAACTAGGAGAAGCGTTATGTCGATTAAGTTAGATCAGGTGACCTATACCTACGGCGTAGGCTCGCCTTTTGAACGGACGGCGCTGCATGAAACGTCCGTAGAAATTCACGAAGGCGAATTCGTCGGCATCATCGGCCATACGGGGTCGGGCAAGTCGACCTTCGTCCAGCTGCTGAACGGGCTGATTCATCCGACGAGGGGCGTCGTGACTGTAGACGGTACGGATATTTCGAAAAAGACGAAGGAAGTCATGGCTATCCGCCATAAAGTAGGCATGGTGTTTCAGTATCCGGAATATCAGTTGTTTGAAGAAACGATTGCCAAGGACATCGCCTTCGGGCCGCGGAATTTTGGCCTGAGCGAAGACGAAATCGAAGAGCGGGTACGGGAAGCGATGGAATTCGTCGGCCTCGATTACGACACCTATGCCGACCGCTCTCCCTTCCGGCTGAGCGGGGGACAAATGCGGCGCGTCGCCATTGCCGGCGTTATCGCCATCCATCCGAAGTACCTCATTCTCGACGAACCGTCCGCCGGGCTGGATCCTGTCGGCCGCCGGGAAATCTTTTCTGAAATACAGCGCTGGCATAAGGAAAAAAATATTACTGTCATTTTAGTATCTCATAATATGGAAGATATTTCCCAGATGGCGACGCGGCTGCTCGTCTTGTCGCACGGCAATATCGTCCTCGACGGCGAACCTCTCGATATCTTTTCCCATCGGCAGCAGACCCTTCATGACGCCGGCGTGTCCGTGCCGCCCGTTACGGAAGTACTGCAGTATTTGCAGTCCAAAGGCTTCGATATCAGCGACAGGGTTCACAGCGTCGACGAAGGAGTCGCCGCCGTATACGACTGCATAAGGAGGATGAACCATGCTCACTGATATTACGCTGGGCCAGTATTTTCCCGGCACGTCCTTCCTGCATAAGCTGGACCCGCGGGCTAAAATCCTGGGGACCCTCATTTTTATCGTCGCCATCTTTTTTGCCGACTCCCTGGCGTCGTACGGCGTCGTGACGGCCTTTGTCGTATTGAACTTCGCCATATCCCGCCTGCCGATTAAATTGATTGCCAAGTCGCTGAAGCCGCTGTGGATTATCATCATTTTTACCATGAGCATCCACGTCTTTTCCACGCCGGGGGAAGTGCTCTGGCAGTACGGCATTCTTCATATTACGCGGGAAGGGGTGTATCAGGGCTGCCTGATGACGGCCCGCCTCGTCTATTTAATCGTCTTTTCTTCCCTTCTTACGTACACGACGTCGCCCATCGTCCTGACCGACGGCATCGAGCATTTGCTGAATCCCTTCAAGCGCGTCGGCGTGCCGGCCCATGAGCTGGCCATGATGATGACCATTGCCCTGCGGTTCATTCCGACGCTGCTGGAAGAAACGGACCGCATCATGAAAGCCCAGACGGCCCGCGGCGCCAATTTTACCAGCGGCAGCCTGTGGCAGCGTGGGAAGAACATGATACCCTTGCTGGTGCCGCTGTTCGTCAGCGCCTTTCGCCGCGCCGAGGATCTGGCGACGGCCATGGAAGCGCGCTGTTATCGCGGCGGCGAAGGGCGGACACGGATGAACGAGCTGGCCTATACGTACCGCGACGCCGTGGCGATGGCGGCCGTCCTCGTCGTCACCTTCATACTGGCTGCGATGCGGTGGCTCCTATGAAAAAAAATATTCGTCTGATTATTGCCTACGACGGCACGGATTTTCACGGATTTCAGCGTCAGACCAACGCTGCGTCCATACAATTATGCGTCGAGCAGGCCTTATCGGCGATTTTCCAGTCGCCTATTACGATTTACGGCGCAGCCCGTACCGACGCCGGCGTCCATGCCCGCGGGCAGGTCGTCAACTTCTACGGCGAAGGGACGATTCCGACCGAGAAGATTCCCTATGCCATGAAAGGGTATTTGCCCCGGGAAATTGCCGTGCTGTCGGCAGAGGAAATGCCCGATGCATTCAGCGTGCGTCACGACAATAAAGGAAAGCATTACTGCTATTCTATCGTAAACCGCCGCATGCACGACCCCTTTCAGCTGCGGTACGCCTGGTTTATCCGCAAGCCCCTGGACCGGCAGGCGATGATGGCCGGCGCGGAGATCTTGCTGGGAACCCATGATTTTTCTGCCTTTGAAGGACAGAATACGACGCCTATGAATCCCGTCAAGACGATGTACGCCATCGACCTGGAAGAGCAGGGGCATTTGCTGCGCATCCACGTCGTAGGCGACGGTTTTTTGTATCACATGGTGCGAAACATCGCCGGCGGCCTCGTCGACTTGGGTCTCCAACGGCTGACGCCCGACGAGTTCCGGCGCATCCTGGAAGGAAAGGACCGGACGAAGCTGGGCGCGACGGCGCCGGCTCAAGGCCTTTGCCTGGAAGAAGTATTTTACAGCGAGGAACGGCTGCAGTCCGTGCTGACACAGTTAAAAGCGCAGCGTATATAACCTATGTCCGCAATTAACAGTCGGACATAGGTTTTCAACATATAACAGAGAGGAGAGAGGCTGGCGGATATGGCACAGCATATTGAAATCATTGAACCCGACGCGCGGGGACGGATTCGCAAGATAGGCTTTGTTCACTTCATGTCTATTTCTACCTTTGCCGCGTCAATGGGGTACTGCGGCATGTGCTTCGGTTGGCGCATGGCTCATCAGCTGTGGGGCGCGCCGGCCTGGATCGGAGAATTTTTCGGCGCCTGCGCCTTGGTGCTCTACGTGCTGATTTTCATCCGATATTTTCATAAACTGCGCGTCGATGCGGCGGCAGTCCGGGCGGAATGGAACAGCCCGACGAGGGTAAATTTTTTTGGCACGTTCAACGTTTCAACTGTATTGCTGGCGGCTGTGCTGGCACCGTATCATCATGGACTTGCCAGCTTTTTTTGGTATGCCGGATTGTTCATCATCATGGTGTTCAGCTGGATTTTGCTGAAACACTGGCTGTATGACCGTCAGAGTGTCGATTCGGTTACGCCGGCGTGGCTTTTGGCCGTGCTGGGGCCGATTACGATTCCCATTGCCGGCAACATCCTGCAGAATCCGGGCTATCATGATATTTCTGTATTCTGCGTGGCTATAGGCTTAGTGACAGGAATTCCCGTTATCGCTCTTTTATTTGCCCACAGCGTGTTTGGCAAGACATTGTCTGATGCGGCCCAGCCGAGCCTTATGATACTCATGGCACCCTTTGGCATGGGGTATATTACCTATTCCCAGACTTTTAGCCCCGATAATTTTACTGCTTTGTTCATTAATGCGGGCATTTTCATTTTTTTCCCTGTAGCGGCTAAGGTGCTGCACGTCATGCGGACATCACCCTTTCGCATGGGATGGTGGGCCAGCAGCTTCCCTACGATGGCCTTCGCTAACGGCCTTCTTCACTACAGCGTAGACCATCCGGCTTTATGGACGCAAGCATTGGCAATCTTTCTACTGCTGTTTGGTACAACGTTGATATTATATTTGTCTTTTAAAACGCTGTGGGCGGCAATTCATAAGACCTTGTGGAAATTATATTAACAAATAGATATAGCGTATAAACTCGGCAGGAGCAGCGGTTTCCTGCCGAGTTTTTTGTAGGCTCTTCCGGTTAAATTTGCAACTTCGACTTACTAGGGGGGAATCTGCATATAAAAAATAGCGGTTAATTGTAAAATGAATTTGAACAGGTAATCAAAAAACAAAAATCCATAGTGAAGCTTCATGTTAAAATGGTTTTGCGAGAAATCATCAACAAAGGAGCAATCACTATGGATCACATCCATTCTAACACAATTGAGGACGTACGTACACCCGGCCGCCATCTTTCTTTGGAGGAACGTGGCATGATTCAGGCCCTGCATCGCCAGGGGCTTTCCCTTCGCAACATCGCTGCCGCAGTAGGATGTGCTCATACGACTGTTTTCTATGAACTTCGGCGTGGAACGCCGGATCGGAAAAGCAAGCACGGTCGTGCCCCTCAGTATATGGCAAAGCGCGGTCAGAAGGCTTATGCAGAGAATCGCAAGAACTCCAGGAAGCCTTGTAAAATCGATCATGACGACTGCGAGCTGTTTATCCAATGGATGGTGGAACGAGTCCGCCAGGAACGCTGGTCACTGGATGCCTGCGTTGGCTATGCTAGGCGAAATAAGCTATTTACTCCGGAACAGATTCCCTGTACCAAGACGCTCTACAACATGCTTTGGGCTAACAAACTTCCACTGTCACTCTTCGAGGTACCGCAGGTCTTGAAGCACAAACGCCGCCGCAAATGGGTGCGTAAGAACAAACGTATGAAGGGTCGCTCCATTGAGGAACGTCCTGCCGTCGTCGATGATGGTACCGAGATGGGCCACTGGGAAGTGGATACGGTCGTTGGTCGGCGCGCAGGTCGTGAAGCAGTAGTCTTCACCGCTGTTGAAAAGGTTACGCGCAACTACATCGCTATCCGAATTCCTGGACGTACCTGCGCCGGCGTTGAAGCTGCTCTTGCACAGTTGCAGGAGCGATATGGCGCAGAGTACTTCAGCCAGATCTTTAAGACGATGACGGCCGATAACGGTCCAGAGTTTGAGAACTTATCGCAGTTCGAGAACCTCGGTACCAAGATATACTTTACACATCCGTACAGCTCATGGGAGCAGGCTCAGAACGAACGCCACAATGGCCTGCTGAGGGATTTCATCCCAAAGGGCATGTCCATGGAGCGGTTCTCTGATGAGGATATCCTGAACATGGCAGATACGCTGAACCAGCGCCCACGGCGTGTTTTGGGCTACCATACGCCGTCAGAGCTATTTGATGCATTCCTCGATGAAGTTTATGCTAGTGAGTGTGTTTCCTGATTATGGTTGTTCAAATTCAACTTGCAATTTACCTCCAAAACTCGAAAGCTTCCGGAAAGAATTGGGGCTGGGACAGGATTCCGTCGTGCTGTGCCTCAGCACGGAAGGAGATACCGATAAGGAAAACTATCGGCATATTGTATGGGACGGATGGTATCGTAACGAAAATACAGAACGTAATGTGTAGAAAGGAGGACGCGCCATGTCGTTTATAATTGCATTTAACAATTTTATGTGGGGCGGAGTGCTGGCAGTGATTCTGCTCGGTACAGGTTTGTTGTATACGATCACGTTAAAGGTACCGCAGATTCGGTGCGCAAAGCATATTGCAGCTTCGCTGAAAAGTACGTTGCGGTCTGACGACGGATCTGTTTCTGGTTTTGCCGCCCTCTGCGGCGCAGTCGGCGGCCAGGTAGGAACAGGGAGCCTTGTCGGCGTAGCCAGCGCTTTGGTAGCCGGCGGCCCGGGAGCATTATTCTGGATGTGGATTACGGCAGTCTTTGGCATGGTTTTAAGCTTTAGTGAAGCAACCTTAGGGCAACTGTTCCATGAAAAAGATAAGAACGGCAACTTCTACGGCGGTGCGCCCTACTACATGACCAAAGGCTTAGGGTGCAGGCCACTCGCAATAGCTTACGCGCTTACAACGGTGTTTGCAATCGGTATCTGCATTGCTATGCTCCAAAATAATTCCATCGCTGCTTCCGTGATAGGGGTAGCAGATATTCCTGCGTGGCTTCCCGGCATTATCGTGACGGCTGTGGCGGCTGTCATTATATTAGGCGGGGTAAAGAGAATTACGGATGCCGCTTCGCTAATCGTTCCCTTTATGGCGGTAGGGTATCTGGCAATTACAGTGATTATTGTCGTTACACATATTACCGAAGTACCGGCGATGTTTGAAACTATTTTGCAATCGGCGTTTTCAATGGAAGCAGCAGGCGGCGGGGCCGTTGGATATACTATTAAGGAAGCTGTGAGAAACGGCGTTGCCAGAGGGCTGTTCTCTAACGACGCAGGTAACGGCGCCGCCGCGTTTATGCATGCCTCCGCCAAGGTACTGCATCCGGCGAACCAAGGATTTTCCGCCATGTTTGGTACCTTCTTGACGACGATTGTAATCTGTACATGTACTGGGTTTGCCATTCTTCTGACAGGGGGACTGGGCACAGGGCAGGACGGCGTGAATCTGGTACAGTTCGCATTTGCTGATATACTTGGAGCCTTTGGAAGCTATTTCGTCGTATTAGTTACATTCTTGTTCTGTTTTACTACGTTGCTTGCAGATTTGTTTTACGGGGAAGTGGGCATCCGTTATCTGTTTAAAGGAAAAGGGGATTCCGTTAACGGTGTGGTAAGAGGATACCAGGTGCTTGCCCTAATTTTGGTAATGGTAGGAGCTGTTCTTCCGTTAACGACTCTTTGGAACCTCGTTGATTTCAGCGTAGCGTTTTTGGTATTTTTCAACGTATACACGTTATTAAGAATGAGAAAATATGTCCAGTACGTATTAAAAGACTATACGATGCAGGTTGCAAAGGGAAAACAGCCCGTATGGGACTATGCAGTTGATATTAAAGAACGATGCAGATAAGAAGGGAGCGTTTTAAGGTGAATGAATTAAAAGTACAGTTAATTGAATGGAGACATTATCTTCATGCGCATCCTGAATGTGCCTTTGAAGAAGCTGGTACAGCGGCGTTTGTTGCTGAAACGTTGCGGAGTATGGGAATTGAAGTCGAAACCGGGATAGGAAAAACTGGGGTAGTAGGGACGCTGAAAGTAGGAAACGGGGAACGTGTTGTTGGGCTGCGGGCCGATATGGACTGCATCTGCCTGCAAGAGACATCGAATCTTCCATATGCATCGCAGACGCCGAATCGAATGCATGCTTGCGGCCATGACGGCCATACGGCTACCCTTCTTGGGGCGGCTAAGATTCTTTCCGAGCGCAAAGATTTTTCCGGAACCGTGCGCTTTGTATTCCAACCGGCGGAAGAACCTGGCCGGGGATCAAGAGCGATGATTGAAGACGGCCTTTTTGAAAGATTTCCTATGGACGAAATGTATGGCCTCCACAACATGCCTCAATATCCGGCTGGGACAATAGCCGTGCGAGAAGGCGGCATCCAGGCTAGCGAGGATAATTTTATCATTACGCTCAAAGGAAAAGGCGGTCACGCATCTGCTCCGGAAATCGTAAAGGATCCATTGGTAACTGCCGCAGAAATTATCTGCGCTTTACAGACGATTGTATCTAGAAATGTAACACCTACAGAGACGGCTGTTATATCTTGTACGGAAATAGAGTCGGACGGAGCGCATAACGCTATACCATCTAATGTTATTATCCGCGGAGATACAAGAAGTTTTACACCGGAGATGTCGCAGCTTATTGAAAAACGCATGGAAGCTATTTGTAAACATATCTGTGAAATGAATGGTTTAGAGTGTGAATTTACCTATACCCATGAGTTTGCACCCACATTCAACTGGAAAGATAATGTTCAATATGTAGTAAAGGCGGCTAAAGCTGTAGTCGGAGAAGAACATGTAATAGAAAATTGTCCCCCGACAATGGGCTCCGAGGATTTTGGGCACTTTATACAGAATGTGCCGGGCTGCTTTGTATTTTTGGGAAGCAAAAGAGATGGAGAAGAGGCGATTCCACTTCACAATTCTTGTTTTGATTATAATGATGATATTTTGGTAACAGGGGCAGAGTTTTTTGCAGAACTTGTGAGAGAAAGGCTGGTAAAAGTATAAATAAAAGGGGATAAAACCGTAAAATTTAATATAAATTACTTACCAGAATGCGTTTAAATATACGCTCCTGTTATTTGCTCAATTATATTGCAAGGGCTGCCGTGCGAAGAAAAAAAGTTTTCATGCGGCAGCTCTATTTGTGTTCGCAGGAAAGATAATAATGATTCGACGTTAGATTGGTACAAAATGTATAAAAGTCAGAAATATTTAAAGTATATCGGCCTTTTATCTTATTTTATATGTATTATAGATATAATATGGTATAATATATAATATGAAGAGGAACTCCTTTAGGTTTGTATACAGGGGGTGTCGGATATGTTGACGAACGTATTGAAGAAGATTACGAAACGGCAGCCTTTGACAGCGCGGGAATGCATGTACGTCATGGACAGCATGATGAACGGGACGATTTCTGACGTACAGGTCGGCGCTGTCCTGGCTGCGCTGGCGACAAAGGGCGCGTCGGAGGCGGAATTGACGGCCTTTGCCGAAGCGATGCGGGCTCACAGCCTGCGAGTGGAATGCCGGCCCGATTTATTTGATATCGTCGGCACCGGCGGCGATCGGGCCAAGACGTTCAACATATCGACGACTTCCGCTATCGTCGTCGCTGCCGGCGGCGTCCGGGTGGCCAAGCACGGCAACCGGGCGAAGAAGTCCCGGAGCGGCTCGGCCGATATGCTGGAAGCCTTGGGAGTCAATATTTTTCTTAGCCCGGCCAGCTGTCTGGAAATGCTGAAGCAGATTGGGATTTGTTATTTTTACACGCGGTATTACTACTACATGATGAAGCGCATCGACAGGGTGCGGGAGCTGCTCGGCGTCCCGACTATTTTTGACGTGCTGCGGCCCCTCATCAATCCGGCCCGGGCCAGCCGCGAGATTTTGGGCGTCAATACGCCGGACCTGGTAGAGCCGATGGCCCGCGTATTGTCACGATTGGGCGTGGAACACGGCATGGTCGTCTACGGACGGGACGGATCTGATGAAATTTCCGCCGCCGGCCGCACGCTGATTTGCGAATTTTCCGGCCAGGATTTCCGCACCTATGAAATTTGGCCGGAACAATTTGCCTTGCCGTCGTGCGAACGGTACGAACTGCGCGGCGGGACGCCGAAGGAAAACGCGGCGATTGCCCGGCGCGTCCTGCGGGGCGAAAAGGGCGCCTGCCGGACGGCGGTTCTCCTCAACGCCGGCGCGGGGCTGTACGTAGGCGGCAGCGCCTTGACCTTGGAAGCCGGCGTGAAGCGGGCGGCTCAGCTCATCGACAGCGGACTGGCGATGGAAAAATTGGAAGATTTTATCATGATGAGTCAAAATATGGGAAAAGTGGAAAAAGTCAAGATTACATCGTGCCAAGATGACGAAGATTATGATATAATAAAAGGTACGCTGATTTAAATTTTTATATGAGGATAATATTTGTATGACAGATAAAGCATTAGGATGGACTCTCCGCATCGGCGGGGTGGCAGGAGTCATCCTCATTTTATGGCTTATCCAGGTGATGCTGCCGGACTTTTATTCCACGATGTGGTGGCTGATGATACGCGGCGATCTGGATGGCCTGACGGATTATATCGCGTCGTTTGGCTACGCGGCTATCGGCGTAAGCGTGTTTATGATTGCTTTCGTCAACGCCATCGGTATTCCCTCTATTCCCTTTTTGACGGTCAACGGCATTATATTTGGTCTGGTTCCGGGGATTTTGATTTCCTGGATCGGAGAAGTCATCGGCATCGAAATCAGCTTTCGCCTGACGAGGACGCTGCTGCGCAATCAGGCTAAAAAAGTCATTTGCCGGAGCAATATGCTGGAAAAGCTCGATTCCTACAGCTGTATCCGGACGATTATGGTCGGCCGGGCGATTCCCTATTCGCCTAATGTGGTCGTCACGGCCTTCAGCGCCTTGAGCCATATTTCGTACAGGGATCACTTTATCGCCAATGCCCTCGGCAAAATTCCTGCCGTCGTAGTAGAGGTATGGCTGGGCCATGATTTGCTGCGCATACAGGAGCATTGGGGACGTCTGCTGATTCTTCTCGTAGCCGTAGCGGCCGTATATGGGTTTATCTGGTGGCAGAAAAAGCATCGCCGCGGCAGGTGAGTCCGGAACGTAAGTGAAAAATGAATATGCGATGAAATCGAAAACGGTATGCAGTACGTCGGTGCATACCGTTTTCTGCATATCTGGCTAAATCAGCATATTGTCTTATCAATAGCGCATAGCAAAGGCGTGTACACGGAGCCTTCTTTTTAGTATAATGAGAATAAAAAATCATTATTTATAATTAAAAAGAGGTGATGTCAGTGCATGCATATCATTTGCTGGAAATTTTAGCCATCGGATTTGGATTGGCTTTGCTTTTTGGATATATAGCGCGGAGAGTCGGGTTGTCGCCTATTGTTGGCTATTTAGCGGCGGGCTTTTTAATCGGCCCGAATATGCCGGGATTTGTCGCTGACCAGGATCTTACCAATAATTTAGCCGAAGTCGGTATTATTTTGCTTATGTTCGGCGTGGGACTGCATTTCCATATGGACGATTTGCTGAAGGTGAAAGGCGTGGCCATTCCCGGCGCGATTCTGCAAAGTCTGTCGGCTACCCTGTGCGGCATCGCGGCGGCCATGGCCTTAGGCTACTCCTTTGTGGAAGGATTGTTTCTCGGCCTCGGGTTATCCGTAGCCAGTACGGTCGTCTTGCTGCGTGTTTTGACTGACAGCGGCAAGCTGCCGACGATACACGGTACCGTTGCCGTCGGATGGCTGGTCGTAGAAGATATTTTTACCGTGCTCATGCTGGTGCTGCTGCCGGCAGTCGGCCCGTCGCTGGCGTCGGGCGCAGGCATTTCCCTGACGATGCTGATATGGGCAGTCGCCCTGGCCGTTATCAAACTGGCAATGCTGTGGGGCTTGGTCATCGTCATCGGCGGACGCTGTATGCCGTGGATGCTGAAACAGGTGGTGCAGACTCGTTCGCAGGAGTTGTTTACCCTGACGGTACTGGCCGTAGCCTTTCTCACGGCCGTAGGCGCAGCCTATATTTTTAACGCTTCCTTTGCCTTGGGGGCCTTTTTGGGAGGCATGGTCGTCGGAAAGAGCCATGTGAGCCATCAGGCCGGCGCGGAGCTGATTCCCTTGCGCGACGCTTTTGCCATTTTGTTTTTCCTTTCTGTCGGCATGTTGTTCGATCCGCAGTTTCTTATTGAACGGCCTGTCGTCGTTATCGTTTCCTTGCTCATCGTCGTCCTGATCAAGCCGTTGGTGACCGTCATAGTCGTTGCCGTCTTGGGCTACTCTCCGACGACTGCCTTTACCGTCGCGGCCAGCCTGGCTCAGGTCGGTGAATTTTCTTTCATCTTGGCTCAGACGGGGTATTCGCTGCAGCTGATTTCCCGGGATATTTTCAGCGTCCTCATCGTCTGCGCCATGATTTCTATCGCCGCCAATCCATTTTTTATGGGCCGCATGACCGAGGCCGAGGCATGGGCCAGGAAGCAGCCGAAGCTTTGGCGCTGGCTTACGTTCCGCATGGAATCTAAAGCGGCTTCGCTGGGCAGCGTATATGCAGAGCGAGTTCGCAGCGAAAAGACGGAACGGCCCAGGGCGATTATCGCCGGATATGGTCCTACGGGGCGGCGGGCTGCGGCCTTGTTGGAACGGCGCGGCATGGAGCCCGTCGTCGTCGATATGAATCTTAAAACCGTTTCCCTGTTGAATGAACAGGGAAAGCTGGCTATGTACGGCGACGTGTCACGGGAAGAGGTCTTGAAGGCCGCCGGCGCGGAGCAGGCCGACTGCTTTATCATCACGATTCCCGACGTAGCAGGGGCTGCGGCAGCGGCTATGGCGGCGCGAAACTGCAGCGCGACCATAAAAATCTTTGCCCGTTCGCGCTTTTTAAACGACGAGGCCTTGCTGAAGCAGGCCGGCGCCGACAGCATTTTATTTGAGGAAGATGCCGTGGCTCATGAATTGTCCCATACGATTGAATTGTATTTGAATGATAGAAAAGCGAAATAAAGACCGCTGTACTGGCAGCAAAACAGCGCGCAGGAGAAGGGGAATCCTGCGCGCTGTTTCATACGGTATGTGCGGTTATGGCCTATTCTTTTAAATCCTTTTTCAAATTTTTGTAGAATCTGTCGATGATGCGCTTATACACGCCGTATAGATCCTGCGATGAGCCGCGTGTGCGGTTATCTTCGCTCATCGACACGGCTTTTCCCGTTTTTACGTCGTATACGATAAATTGAACGCCTACCGTTGCCAGGGGGACGTAGGTGTTCGGCACGTATACGGGATAACTGATGCGGCGGGAAAACCAGTGGGGCCGTCCTCGCCTGTCGTAGGCCACGTCGCGGATCATATACGATTCCCATTCCATATGGGCGGGTATCAATCCTGTTCCGACATAATAGGTCGTGACGGTTGCCTTGACGTAGAGGTCGGAATCGGCAGCTTCCAGCGGGATGGCGTCTGTTGGAGCCTGGGGCGGCTCTGCAGGCTCGGCTGCAATTGGCGCGGGAGCTGGCGGCGTCGGTTCGGTTTCAGATACTGCGGCAGGAGGCGAATCGGGAAGACCAGCTGCCGGATCGCTGGAGGAAACATGGTGCAGCTCGGCAGAACTGGCTTCTGTCTGCTTCGGCAGTTCTGCTGGTTCCGGCGGCGCTGCCAGGGGAGACGGCGGCACGGGCGGCGGAAGGGTCGGCATGACCACGGTCCAATCGTCCAGCTCTTTTGCTTGTTCGAAGAAATACTCCTTGAGCCGGCGGGCTTTCATCGTGCTGGAAATGGCGTCCGGCGGCGTTTCCAGTTCGTCGATGTAGATGCGGCGCACGTTGTGAAATTCATAGGCTGCATCGCTCCAATGTTCGTAATCTTCGGCCTGAACGGGGACGCACAGCAGGGCTAAGGCAATGGGGATGCATAGCGATGAGAGTAGTCGTTTCATGAAAACCGCCTCCTTCAGATAGATTTCGTTACAAATATTATACTATGAACCTATATAAAAAACGACCTGCATCAATTGATGCAGGTCGTCCAATTGCAAGGGAAATCTTATTTTGCAAAGTAACGGGCAAGCAAGCCGTCGAATACGCGGCCATGGCGAGCTTCGTCTTTTGCCATTTCATGAACCGTGTCATGGATAGCGTCGAGGTTGAGCTGTTTTGCCAACGTAGCCAATTCTTTTTTGCCAGCGCAAGCGCCCTGTTCTGCGGCAGCGCGGAGTTCGAGGTTGGTCTTCGTGTCGTCTGTTACGACTTCGCCAAGGAGTTCGGCAAATTTAGCTGCGTGTTCAGCTTCTTCAAATGCAATGCGTTTGTAAGCTTCGGCAACTTCCGGATAGCCCTGACGGTCAGCAACGCGGCTCATAGCGAGGTACATACCGACTTCGGAGCATTCGCCCGTGAAGTTGAGCTGCAGGCCTTCGATGATTCTTTCATCTACGCCTTTAGCGACGCCGACTCTGTGTTCGTCAGCGTATTCTTTTACGCCGGCAACCATTTCCGTGAACTTTTCTTTCGGAGCGCCGCACTGAGGACATTTTTCCGGAGCTTCCATACCTTCATATACATAACCGCAGATACCGCAAACAAATTTTTTCATGTTCATAACCTCCTGAAAATAGAATGAATTTAATATTAAATTGAAATTGAATATTAAATGCTATTAACAAATAAGGGTTATTTGTTATGCTGTTATTATAACAGACGGCAGAAGTAAAAGCAAGGTCTATTTTGTATATTTTTTGTTAATTTTTTATGAGAGAGGGAGAATGAGCTTGCGCAGATAAGGGCAAATTGTTGCTTTTTAAGCCTTATTTTTATATAATGATATATAAGTATTCTTATGTATCATATGCCGGGAAGGCTTTTCTACGAACAGTCATTATATGCGGCTAGGTACGACAAGGAGGAATGAAGCATGTGGAAGAAAAAAGTTTCCTGCCTGCTGGCGGTCATGGCTTTATGCGGCGCTATGACGGCCGGCGCAGCTGATTATACAATTTTGGAAAAAGCGGATAAAGTGGAAACGACCGTGTACGGCACGACGCAGACGGGCTCGCTGAACGAACGCGTGGCGGCTCTGGATAAGCTGCTGAACGGACAGTCCACCGTGTCGGGCAGCCTGCAGGAGAAAACCAATGCTTTGTATAAAGACGTATATGGAAATTCCGGATCGGACCTGTCGTTAGTAGCGGCAGTCAATCTCATGCAGTGGCAGTATTCCGGTCAGGTAACGGAGGAACCGATTTTGGTCCGTGTCGACGCCTTGGAAGAAGGCATCGACGGCAAGGTGATTACGGGCGCATTAAAAGGCCGCGTACTGTCCCTGCGCCAGGCCCTGCTGGGAGATACGAAATACGTATCGCAGTCGGTTACGATTCCTGCCGGAACGATTGTCAAAATGAAAAATTTGGAAGCCTTGAACTCCAAAACGGCTCAGGAAGGCGATACGGTGCATTTCGCCGTTAGCGAAGACGTCGTCGTAGGCGATGTCGTCGCCATTCCCCGCGGTATGGAAGCCGAAGGGACGATTACCAACGCCAGAAAATCGGGCATGTTTGGCAAAGACGGAAAGATCGAAATTACGTATCATACCGTGCGGGCCGCTGACAACACGCCGGTTCCGCTGATTATCGGCGAAAAGACAAAAGAAGAATACAAACGGACGGCCGGAGCCGTCGGCGCGTCGGCTGCCGGAGCCATTATCCTGGGACCGGTCGGCCTGGTAGGCGGCTTATTTGTCCATGGCAATGACGTAGATATTCCCGTCGGTACGGAAATGCTTGCAGAAGCGAAGGATAATACCGAAGTGATGGGATTTAGAGCAGTAGGTACTCCCGACGACATGCGGACTGCCGATATGGCGGCCAGCGGCGTCGTCGTGCCGGCATATCCTGACGCAGAAACGACGGAGCCGACCCATGAAACGGGATATTACGGCGACGTGACGCCTGTGGAATTGGGCGGCGACAGCGAAGCAGAGGATCAAAACGATGAATCTGAAGAAGTCGTAGTAACGATTACCCCTTCAGACGAACAGGTGACAGGTGACGTACATGAATAAAACGTGGACAGCCTCTATTTTGGCTGCGCTCCTTCCGTTTTCCATATGGGCAGCAGACGGGAGCGGTGATGTTTCTAAGACGAGGCAGGATACGATAGCAGAAGTGGCCCGCATTGACGGACAGGACGGCGCGGAGGAGATCGTCCCCATTGATCTCGATGCGGCGTCAGAAGTGTATGATATCGTCTTGCCGCAGCAGCCCGTCCATATGACGGCGGATTCTTTGGTAGTGCGAAGTGCAGACGGGTATATTCAGGGCCGCGGCAACGTCGACCTGCGGCAGGGAATGGACGAACTGCATACCAGCTATATTGAAGGCAGTACGAACAATCAGTTGTACCATACGCCGGGACCAGCCGTATACCTTACCAGTGAGAATGCCCTTTCCGGGACGGGCATCATTTATAACAGCAAAGACGGCGATGCCAGCATGGATACGATCGAAGGCTTTATCGGGCCGGGCACGTACATCCGCGGTACGGGGGCGGAAATGGTCGACGGCGTCGGCTACGTCAAGCACGGCTTGATTACGACGCCTCACGCCGTGGCTAAGACGCCGGACTACTATATTACCGGCGACGATATCCGCATTTATCCCGGAGAAAAATTTACGGCTGAAAATACGAAGTTATGGTTTAAGCACGTTTGCTTGCTGACATACGGACACTATGAAGGAAGACTGGACAGTGAAGAAAGTGAAACTTGGATGTTTACTCTTTTGCCCAGACCGACCTTTAATAGTGATGATGGAGTTGGATTGAGGGGGCATGCAGATATCCCGTTAAATCAAAGCGGCGATTTGTCCTTTAATATGCGCTATGCTTTGACGACTAAAAACGGCTTTAAACCAACGGCCAAAATAGAACAGTGTACAAATATCGGTACCTTTGCCTTCGGATACGGTTCGGAAGAAAGTACGGATAACGATGATAATATTTGGGCGACGAAGTGGCCGGAATTGGAATACTTCATGCCTCGTATTGATCTCGGTGATACGGGAATTTATATTACCGGCAGCGCTAACTGGGGCCGCTGGTCGGAAGACGGTCAGGAAACGGGCTCCCATCGGGGGTTCCGCACGGAGATAACCCATCATCCGTTGGGTTTGTGGAAGAATGCTGATATACGATTCTTTTCCGGGTATCGCCGCGATTGGTACTCCGTAGAAGATGCAGAACGCCGCGATCCATATTGGGGTGTCGTATTGAATCAAAATATTACAGACCGGCTTTGGACCAGTGTGTGGTATAGGAAACATAACATCAGCGGGTATACTCCCTATGAATTCGACACCATAGATGATCCCCGGCAAAAAGGTTTTTCTATCGGATATGTATTGACTCCGAGAGATACGATTATTTTTTCTTTAACGCAAAATCTGGATACCGATGATATTTCGGATCGCAATTTTACTTGGGTACGAGATTTACACTCCTTTATTGCGATTATTACCTACGAACAAGTCGATAAAGAGTGGGATATCAAAGTTATACCCAAGGATTTCAGATTCTAGCAGATGTATAAACTGCGGCGGACAGAGCGTGACGCCGCAGTTCTTTTTTACCTATATTTTACAGAAAACCTATGAGGAAAACGATGCTTTGCATGTATAATATAAAGAATAGAATACCATTATATGCAGATTAGGATGTGAGAACATGGCGTTGATTTATTGTGTCGAAGATGATGAAAATATACGTGAACTCGTAGGGTACGCTTTGCGCAGCCAGGATTTTGAAGTAGAAACCTTTGCCGACGGCAAGGAATTCTGGAAGGCTGTGCAGCAGCGCGTACCGGCTCTGGTGCTGCTGGACATCATGCTTCCCGGAGAAAGCGGCACGGAAATATTGGATAAAATTCGAAAAGACACGCAGCTCCGATCTCTTCCGGTCATCATGCTGACGGCAAAGACCAGCGAATACGATATCGTCCGCGGGCTGGACGGCGGCGCCGACGATTACGTCTGCAAGCCCTTCGGCATCGTCGAGCTGATATCCCGCATACGGTCCGTCCTGCGCCGCAGCAAGCCGCAGCGACGGGAAAGCAACATGTATTCTTTCGGCCCCGTATCCCTCGACGGCGAAAAGCACGTCGTCACTGTCAACGGCGAGCCGTGCCATTTGACGGTCAAGGAATTCGAACTGCTGCGGTATCTTTTGGTCAATATAGACATCGTGCTGAAGCGCGAACAGATCATGGAAGCCGTATGGGGATTTACGTATGAAGGCGAAAGCCGCACTATCGACATGCATATCAAGAGCTTGCGGCAAAAACTGGGCGACGGAGGGCACATTATCCGCACTGTACGCGGCGTCGGGTATGTGATTGGCGGAAACGTATGAGAAAGAAAATATACGTCAGCCTTCTCGCCATGGGGTTCGCCTGCATGGCCATTACCGTCCTGATTTCAGGATGGTTCTTTTGGCAGGCTGTGCAGCGCCAGGCCGCGGAAGAAATGCACGTCGTCATGAACGTCATTTCGAATACGATTCAAAAGAACGACGACATGGAAGCTTACCTGCAGGGAATTGCCGATGGATGCGAAGGCAGCCTGCGCATTACGTGGATCAATCCGGACGGAACTATTCGCTTTGAATCGAAGTATGACAAGTGGCAGATGGAAAATCATCTCGACCGGCCGGAAGTACAGGAGGCGCTAAACGAGGCCTACGGCACGGCTGTCCGCAAGTCCCATACCTTGTCGCGGGACTTATATTATATGGCGGAACAAATGCCGGACGGGACGATCCTGCGCCTCAGCATGGAACGGGAATCTATTTATTCCCATTTCTTGTCGCTGCTGCCGGTTGTGGCTCTGCTGCTCCTTTGCGCGGCCGTAGCCTGCATCAAGGCTTCCCGCATGCTGACGGCCAGCCTTTTGAATCCGCTGCGCCGCACCGTATTGCTCATGCGGCAAATTGGAGATCCCAACGGCATTTCCGTTCCCGCTTCGTACCATGTCGATGCTGAGCTGCGGCCGCTGGTAGATAAAATTATCGACCAGAGCCAGGCCCTGAACCAACTGATTCACAGCTTGGAACAGCAGCGCAACATCGTGCGTCTCATGATGGAAAATTTGCAGGAAGGCGTTATCTTGACAGACGATACGTACCGCATCCTGGGAATGAACCGCTGCGCCGGCGATATCCTGCAGAAAAAGGACGTTTCGTCCTTAGTCGGACAGCTGCTGGAGCCGTTTTTTGCAGAGGCGCCGTGGGATGAAATACACGGACATACCAATCTTCCCGACGTATTGGAGCGGAAAATCAGCAGAGACGCGTCGCTGTATTTATTGACGGTACAGTCGGTGTACCAGGATGAAGAATTTTACGGCGTGCTGTTTATCATTGATGATATTACCGAGCAGGAGCATCGGGAACAGCTGCGCCGCGAATTTACGTCCAACGTGTCCCATGAGCTCAAAACGCCGCTGACCTCTATCAGCGGGTTTGCCGAAGTGCTGTCGGCAGGCTTGTTTAAAAGCGACGCCGACGTCGTCCATTTCGGCTCGCTTATCCGCAAGGAGGCGAAGCGGCTGTTGGCCATGATTGAAGAAATCATGCACCTGACCCGCATCGAGGAAAATCGGGAAAAGGTTCATCGCGAACCGGTGTGCCTGCCGGAAATTATAAGGGATATCGTCGAATTTATGGAACCGATGCTGGTGGAAAAGAAAGTGACCGTTCACTGTACGCTGGAGCAGGCGACGGTACTGGGGGATAAGGGACTGCTGCGGGAAATGGCTATGAATCTCATCGACAATGCGGTCAAGTACAATCTTCCCGGCGGCCATGTATACGTGTCGGTGCGGAAGCGCGGAGACCATATCGACTTTGCCGTTAAGGATACGGGGATCGGCATTCCCGAAGACAAGCAGAAGCGCGTGTTCGAGCGCTTTTACCGGGCTGACACGAGCCGTTCCCGGAAGATAAGCGGCAGCGGACTGGGCCTGTCTATTGTCAAGCATATTGCTGAATACCATAACGGCACGATTACGCTCCGCAGCAAGGAAAATCACGGGACTGAAATCATCATTCATTTGCCGTCAGGCAATTCATAAGGAGAAATACATGAAACAATATACGTTTCCATATGGACGTGGAGTTCAAACCGTCGTATTGCCGGAAGACCATGTAGCGTACGAGCTGAAGGGAACTGGGGCGGCGCCTGTAGCGGACGTGACAAAGGCAGTGCAGAAGGCGCTGCGCAGGGTATATCCGAAGGACGCACTATCAGAACGCGTCGCGCCGTATGAAATGGTCGTCATCGTCGTCAGCGACGGAACGAGGATGGTATATACGCCGCAGATGCTGGACGCCGTCATCGGCGAGCTCCATACTATCGGCGTGGCGGACGAGCAGATTACGCTGCTCGTCGCCTTAGGGACGCACCGGCCGGCGACAAAGCGGGAGCTGACGGAAATATGCGGCTCTTGGGCAGGCAGACTGCGCGTCGTGCAGCATGACTGCCGGGACAAGAAGCAGCTGGCTTACGTCGGAACGACGCCGGAGGGGAATGCCGTATATCTGAATCGGCTGGCTGTAGAAGCCGATAAGGTCATCCTTACGGGGGGCATTTCGTTTCACGACATGGCCGGCTTCAGCGGCGGGAGAAAGGCCGTCCTGCCCGGCTTGGCCGGATACGACACGATCATGCGGAACCACGCCCTGGCCTTGAACGCGGAAGATATAGGCGGGCGGAACCGATGCTGCGACGCGGCACGGCTGGAAGGCAATCCCATGCACGAAGACATGGTGGAAGGGACGTCGTTTATAGATCCCGATTTTATGGTCAATACGGTGCTGGGTGCTGACGGCGCAGTCATCGACGTCGTGGCAGGCCATTGGCTGACGGACTGGCAGGATGGATGCCGGCTGTTGCTGGCCGCCGACAGCGTTGCAATTCCTCAAAAGGCGGACGTGACGATTGCTTCGGCCGGAGGCTATCCGAAGGATATCAATTTCTATCAGGCCACGAAGGCCCATATGAACGCCGTCTTTGCGACGAAGCCGGGAGGCATTATGATTTTAGTCATGGAATGCCCCGACATAAGCGAACCGCCGGAATTTGCCAAAGCTTTTGGCCGGCGTGATACATCTGCAGCTGAGCAGGATCTGCGGCAGCACTTCACCATTGGCGCCTTTTCCGCCTATAAGACGCAGGAAATCATCGAGTCCATGCGGGCAGTGTTCGTCGTCACGGAGAGAAAAAACTTTGACATCATGAAACAAAGCGGCCAAATTCCCGTCGAATCGCTGGAAGAAGCCTGGCAGGCGGCAAACGCCATATTGGCGGAAGATGGAAAAGAGGACTACACCATAGCCCTCATGCCCTACGCCGCGTCGACGCTGCCTGTAATAAAGAAAAATGGTCGATAGAGAATTTATAAGAGATTACATGTTATGCATGTAATCTCTTTTTGCAATAGCTACGTTTTTGAAGAAATATGATTTGATGATATAATAGATATGATATAAAAATTGAGAGTGGAGGCTGATACAAGTGAAGTTCTCGTTTAAGAGATATAATGAAAAGTGGAGAGTAAATTGGAGATTGCAAATAGGATATGCTCTTATTTTTATAGCTTTTATTTTGCTGGCGCAATTATTTATTTTTAATATTACTCATGTAGCTTTTTATTTAAGACTAGTGTTAAATAGCATTGTCTTGTCAATATTAACGTCATTGTGGAGTAATAAAAAGTCATACATTGCGTTTTTTTGTATATATACAGGAGTCTTTTTGTCGGCAGCTGGCGTTCCCTTGTTATGCGGGCAACAGGTAGGTCGTGATGAAGTAGTAGATGCTTATTTGATGGGAGCATCAACTTTTTTTCTGCTTACGCTGCTTCTATGGAGTGTTTTGTATATTAAACAGAGGCAGGCTGTAGTTCGGGGATTTATTTACTGTATTTTAGGATTATGCTTGATGATGCCACTGTGTATCTGGGGGTATTATATAGTTAGTGGTCAAGTTTTATCAGCTACTATAATATTGACTTTGTTTCAAACTAATAGTGATGAAGCGATTTCCTATTTACGAGATCAAAATATAATTGCTTGGATAGGATCTGTTTTAGGTATACTCGGTTGCATTGGTGGTTCTATTTGGAGTGTACGGAATTTACGTGCGATAAAGGTTTCACCTTCACCGGTCATTTTAGGGATAATAATTACATATGTTGTGGGAGTTTCTGTACAGACAATAATTAAGGCAACAGAATTTTTGCCAATCCGAATTGCAACGGAAACAAGATCAGCTCTTATAGAATATAAAAGATATGGAGAAGCCAGAACGATGCGGGAAGAGCGATTACGTAAGTTACAAAATTCAAACCTTCTAACGATAGGGGGGGGGGGGGTACCTTTGTATTGGTTATTGGCGAATCAGAAAGCCGAGATCATATGCAGGCCTATGGGTACCCTAAAGAAACAACACCATGGCTATGCCAGGCAATGTCAGATGATAAAAATATAGTATTCAATAATGCTTATTCAAACCATACTCATACAGTTCCTGTACTTACATATGCTCTAAGCGAGAAAAATCAATATAATAATATTAAATTGGAGGATGCCTATTCCCTTATTGAGATAGCTAAAGCGGCGGGCTATGAAACGTATTGGATTAGTAATCAAAGAAAATACGGTGCTTGGGATACGCCTATTTCTGAAATAGCTAGTACTGCAGATAACCAAATATGGATAAATCAGAGAGCAGGCACTAATAATAGCAGATCTGATTATTATGATGAAGCGTTAATAGATGCGTTGCCTACAATGCCAATAAAAAATACTCTTATTATTATTCATCTTATGGGTTGTCATGGCTCATATAGCGATAGATATCCTGTACAATGGAATAAATTTCAGGAAGGGATAAAACGTATTGATGAATATGACAATGCTGTGTTATATAATGATGAGGTATTAAGACTCATTTATGAAAAAGTTAAAGCATATTCGAATTTTAAGGCGATGGTATATTTTTCTGATCATGGAGATGATGCGGAAAATGGTAATGGACATGAAGCAAGTAAGTTTACGAATACAATGAGCCGTATCCCTTTTGTTATATTATGTAGTGATGCATTTATTCAAGAGCGGGCAAAGACATTTGCTGTATTAAAACAACAACGGGATAGCTATTGGACGAATGATTTATTATATGATGTCATGATTGATATATTAGATATTACAGGGGTGCCTAGAGAAAATCGACAAATGGATATCGCGTCACCGCAATATTCAATGAATAGGGATACTGTCAGGACCTTACATGGAACTAGAAAAATTGAAGAGTAGCATTGCCAATGTAGAACTGCCGTACTGCATGTGCGGCAGTTTTATTATAAAGTGCTTTTAGAATAAACTAATATAAATTTTACAAAACTTTACATTGTCTACATTGTAACCTTACATACCTTTGTTAGGATAAGTACGTATCAAGCAAGAAGCACTCATAAACTTGTACTTGACAAAAGGAGAGGATCTTAATATGAAATTGAGAAAGTTAGTTCTTGCTGCATTAGCGGCAATGATGGTTGTCAGCGCAGCCGGCTGCGGCGGCGAACAGAAGAGCGAAAGCAGCTCGAATACGGCGGCTGTATCTGGCAGCATTACCGGCTCTGGTTCTTCTGCATTGCTTCCTTTGGTA
Organism: Megasphaera sp. SW808; assembly: GCF_012027795.1. NCBI lineage: Bacteria > Bacillati > Bacillota > Negativicutes > Veillonellales > Veillonellaceae > Megasphaera > Megasphaera sp. SW808. The sequence continues at coordinate 18,235 of NZ_SJOT01000021.1, read as the reverse complement.
AAAGATGCTGCGGAAAAGTTCAAAGCTAATAACAAAGACGTAACGATTACCTTAAACGCCGGCGGTTCCGGCACGGGCCTGAAACAGGTTTCCGACGGCTCCGTAGACATGGGCAACTCCGACGTACCGGCTGAAACGAAACTCGACAAAGCGAAAGCTGAAAAGCTCGTAGACCATAAAGTATGCGTTATGACTGTCGCTACCATCGTCAATAAAGACGTAGGCGTTAAGAACCTGACTCGTCAGCAGCTTCAGGATATCTTCACGGCTAAAGTTACAAACTGGAAAGATGTCGGCGGCCCGGACAAACCGATCGTCCTCGTAACTCGTCCGAAAACTTCCGGTACGCGAGCTCTCTTTAAACAGTACGCGATCAACGGTGCAGAAGAAGCAGACAACAAATCTCTCGAAACGGATAACTCCGGTATTCTTATCCAGAGCGTAGCGCAGAACCCCGGTGCTATTGGCTACGTAGCTCTTCCTTACCTCATTAACGACAAGAGCGTAGATGTTCTGTCCATCGACGGCGTAGAACCGACGCTGGAAAATACATACAGCGGTAAATATGCCGTATGGGGCTACGAACACATCTACACGAGCAAAGAACCGAAAGCTGCCGTTAAAGCCTTCCTTGAATACATTATGGGCGACGAATACGGCAAGCGCATTGAAGAACTTGGCTACGGCGTAAGCTCCAAGATGCAGACAAAAGAAGTTCACTAATCACACGGAGGGAATGTAATGAATGCAATCGAAGCGGCGGTCTCTAGAGCCCACCGAAGCGAGAAAGCAGCCCGGACCTTCATTACAGTATGCGGCATCGGTATGGCACTGGTGCCGTTTCTCATTGGGGCCTTTCTCTTTATAAAGGGTACAGATACCTTTTTCCTGTTTGGACATGGCGTCGGCGAGTTCTTATTCTCCGGCGAATGGAATCCGAGCGATACGGCAGAAGGCGGTGGCCAGGTCGGCGCGGCCAAGTTCCTGGCCGGTTCCCTCGTGACCTGCTTGTTGGCGCTGATTATTACGCTGCCCTTGAGTATTTCGTCGGCGATCTTCATGACGGAAATCGCGTCTCCCCGGACGCGCCGCCTGATTCAGCCGGCTATCGAATTGTTTACGGGGATTCCTTCCGTTGTCTACGGCTTCGTAGGCATGACGGTATTGATTCCCTTCCTGCGCAGCATCTTCCCCATGCCCTTCGGGTTTTCCGTATTGGCGGCGGGCATCGTGCTGGCTATCATGATTTTCCCGACGATTACGACCATGGCGGCCGACGCCATGGCGGCGGTGCCGAAGGCCTGGCGCGAAGCTTCGTACGGCCTCGGCGCTACGCGGTGGGAAACGATCGCTCACGTCGTACTTCCTGCGGCTAAGGGCGGCATTTTTACCGGCATTATCCTCGGCCTGGCCCGCGCCCTCGGCGAAGCCCTGGCAGTAGCCATGGTTATCGGCCAGATGAAGGTCTTCCCGACGTCGCTGTTCCTGCCGGCCAGCACCTTGACGACGGCTATTTCCGCCGACATGGGCGGGGCTATGGAAGGCGGCGAATACAGCGCGGCCTTGTGGACGATGGCCCTCATCCTGTTCCTCTTGTCCTTCCTGTTTATTTTCCTGATTCATCAGCTCAATGCAGCTTCCAGCTTAAAAGGAGGCAAATAATATATGATTAGCGTACAGTCCAAAAAGAGAATGGACAACATCATGACCAGCCTGTTTCTGTGCGGCGCCGGCTTCGCCGTCGTGCTGCTCGTAGCCTTCGTTGGCTTTGTCATCGTCGAAGGCTTCAGCGGCATGACGCCGGAAATGCTGTCCTTTACGGGAAGCGGCATGGGCAACATGTTCTTTAATACATTATATCTGGTATTCCTGGCGCTGATTGCCAGTACCATTACGGGTATTCCCGCTGGTATTTACCTAGCTGAATATGCAAAAAAAGGCCGCATTACCCACTGGGTTCGAATGGCTGTTGAAACACTGGCTTCTCTGCCGTCTATCGTCGTCGGCTTGTTCGGCTACTTGGTGTTCATCGTCATGACCGGTTCTCAATGGAACCTCTTTGCCGGTTCGCTGGCCGTATCTATCTTAACCTTGCCTCTCGTTACGTCCGTAACAGAAGAAGCACTGCGCAATTTGCCTGACAGCTACCGTCAGGGCAGCCTCGGCCTGGGCGCATCCCATTGGCAGACGATTTGGCGCGTGCTTCTGCCGGCTTGCTTCCCCCGCATTATGACCGGCCTCATCATGGCTGCCGGCCGCGGATTCGGCGAAGCCGCCGCCCTGATGTTTACTGCTGGTATGTCGACGGACATTAACTGGTCCAACTGGGATATTACGTCTACGTCTTGTCCCCTGAACCCCTTCCGTCCCGGCGAAACCCTGGCCCTGCACATCTGGGCCCTGCGGACGGAAGCCCTTCATGCCGATGCGGCTCAGCAGGCCGCCGCGTCTTCGGCTATTTTGATGATTCTCGTCGTATCGTTCAGCTTGGCTGCGCGGTATATGAGTTGGCGTATTGATAAGAAAATGGGAGGAAATAAATAATGGCAGAATTGACGACAACCTTATCCGGTTACGGCGCGGCGCAGCAGAAAGAAGCTTCGCAGGATGCTGCAGCTACTCGTGAGTTGGAAAAAGAAAGCGCGAAATTGACGGAAGCAACCTTTGACGTAACGGGACTGGATTTATTCTATGACCAGACGCAGGCGCTGAAGGATATTTCCATGAAGATAAATAAAAACGAAATTACGGCCTTCATCGGGCCGTCGGGCTGCGGAAAATCGACGTTCCTCAAAACGCTGAACCGCATGAACGACTGGGTAGAAGGCTGCCGCATTACGGGCAAGGTCCTCTTTGAAGGCAAGGATATTTTCAAGGAAGTCGATCCCCTGGCCCTGCGGTACCGCGTAGGCATGGTATTCCAGCAGCCGACGCCGTTCCCGAAGAGCGTCTTTGAAAACGTCGCCTATGGGCCGCGTATCCAAGGCATTTCCAATAAAAAAGAATTGGAAGAAATCGTTGAAAAAAGCCTGCGCGCCGCTGCTTGCTGGGACGAAATGAAGGACCGTCTCCATAAGAGCGCCTTAGGCTTGTCCGGCGGCCAGCAGCAGCGTCTGTGCATCGCCCGTACCCTGGCAGCCAATCCGTCGGTTATCCTCATGGACGAACCGACGTCGGCCCTGGACCCGATTTCTACGCAGAAGATCGAAGACCTGGCGCTGGAATTGAAGGAAAAATATACCATCGTCATCGTAACGCACAGCATGCAGCAGGCCCGCCGTATTTCCGACAAGACGGCCTTCTTCCTCCTGGGCGAATTGATCGAATACAACAACACGGTCGACATGTTTACCAATCCGTCGAATCCGAAAACAGAAGAATACATCACGGGCCGCTTCGGCTAATAGGGGGTTAAGCATGTTACAAACATATGAAAATTCTATGAAGGCGCTGAACCAAGAGCTGTCTGCTCTGGGACTCAGCATCGAGGCCGCCATCGATAAGACCTGGAAGGTCTTGGAAACCTTTGACGTCGAATTGGCCGACGAAGTGTATAACGGCGATACGGAAATCGACGAAAAGGTACGGGAATGCATGCGCATGGACTTGACCATTAGCATGACCCAGAGTCCTGTAGCCGCCGATTGGCGCAGTCTCATGGCCACGCTGAAGATTTTGTCCGACTTGGAACGCATTGCCGACCACTGCGCAGATATTTGCCGGTACGTCCATTTGCTGGCCGATACGGGCCATCCCATCGCGCCGCCGCCGGGACTGCGGGAAATGTACGGCGTCATGTCGTCCATGGTCAGCGACGTCCTCGATTTCTACAAGGGCAAGGACAGCGCTCAGGCCGAGCTGATGAAGGATAAGGACGACGTCGTCGACGTAGCCTTTACCCATCTGATGGAAGAAATTTCCGAACAGATGAACAAGGATTCCCAGAATTCCAAGCAGTACGTCACCTACGTGCTGATCGTCAAATATATTGAACGCATGGCCGACCATGCCAACAATATTGCCAACTGGGTTATTTACCGAGAAAAGAACGAAATCAATATTTAATCCATGTGCCCTTTCACCTGCCCGCACGTACGCGCGGCAGGTGATTTTTCATATGGGGCGAGCTCGACAGACGGGGAGAAGCATACTATAATAAACACCATAAGCGGTAATATAGGAGGAATTTATCAGCATGGGATTTTTTGACGCTTTGGTAAAATCAGATATAAACAGGACGCGCAGCGAAAAGATGTACGACGACGCGCTGAAATTGTTTAACTCGGCGCAGCTGCAGAACGAAACGCTGCCGCCGGCATTAAAAGCAGAAGTAGAAGGAGGAGAAGACTGCGACGTCCTTTCCCAGGGCAGCGGCCGGTTTGGCCACGATATGGGCAATCCCATACCCGTCAACGGCCCCTTCGGCGAAATGACCTACTTGTCGCGCCTCCGCCTGCGCAGCACTGGCTCGATGGTGTTTTTTCACAAGGTTGAAACGATCGGCCGCATCGACAAATTTGAGCTGGTCAACGTCAGCGGAAAGGTCGTCGACTACTTGTATCTGGACATGTATCATCCCCGGGCGTCGCGGCGCTATCCCGAAGGCTACACCCTGGAAAAAGAAGCCGTCTTTCCCCGCGGCGTCACGACGACTGTTCCCGATTTTCCCGCCGGCCTGTACAAGCTGATTAAAAAGGAGGCCAAGCAGCGCCTGGGCGTGGACGTAGCCGAAAAGGAAAGCGACCGCATCGATGTTGAACAGGCCCATGCTTCTATCCGGGAATTGCGGAAGCTATAAAGCTTTCTGGAATCCGGCTGCAGCTTCAAGAAAGGAGTGAAACGATGGAAAAGGCCTTTGCTTCTGTACGCATGGATGAGCATCATCCGAACTGGCAGATTGCCATCAGCCGCAAGGGCAGCCTGTATCGGCGGGAAGGAGATTTCCGCACGGAATTTGGCCGTGATTATACGCGCATCCTTCATTCGACGGCCTACAGCCGCCTCAAGCACAAGACCCAGGTGTTTTTTACGACGAAAAACGACCATATCTGCACGCGCATCGAGCACGTCAATCACGTCGCGTCCGTAAGCGGCACCATCGGCCGGTATTTGGGGCTGAATACGGAGCTCATCAGCGCCATTGCCAACGGCCACGACCTGGGCCACGCGCCTTTCGGCCATTTGGGAGAACGGGTATTGAGCCGCATCAGCCAGGCCGAGCTGGGAGAGACGTTTTGGCACGAACGGCAGGGCCTCCGCGTCGTCGACGATATGGAAACGCTGCTGGACCCGGCTGGTAAAATGAAAAACATGATGCTGACCTACGCCGTCCGCGACGGCATTATCAATCACTGCGGCGAAGTGCGGCAGACGGTGCTGCGCCCGCGGGAACACGTCGTCCCTCTGGAGTCGATTACCCGTCCTAACGAATACGAGCCCTATACCTGGGAAGGCTGCGTCGTCAAAATTGCCGATAAAATCGCCTATCTGGGCAGGGACATTGAAGACGCCGTGCGCCTGCGCATCCTGACGGAAGACGGCAAGCCCCTGGCCGAGCTGAAACAGCGGCTGAACGAGCAGCTTCACGCCCCTCTCCAGTCCTTGACCAATACGTCGATCATGTATCCCCTGATTACGGATATTTGCCGGGAAAGCACGCCGGAGAAGGGCCTGGTACTTTCAGAGTCCCATCTGAAGCTCATGGACGACGTCATGAAATTCAACTACGAGTACATCTACCGCAGCAAGCGGCTGGAAGTATATCATGCCTACGCCAGGCTGATTCTGGAATCGATTTACGTCATTTTGAAGGCCTGCTATGCCGGCGGTGATACGCTGCGGGAGCTGGAACGGCTGCGCCAGGACTATCCCACCTTAGGAAAACATTTTTTGGAGCGCATGAAGAAGTATTCCGATATTGGACGGGCCGTAGCCAGCCGGGATAAATACGGCAACGCCTTTGGCAACGCCGTGATATACTGCATCGCCGACGACGAAAAAGATTACCGGCTGGCCTGCATCGATTATATCGCCGGCATGACCGACACGTATGCAGAAAAAATTTTCGACGAGCTTACGACATTTTAATGGAAATATGGTATAATAATACGGCAGATTTAGAGACGATGCCGGACATGAGATTCGGCAGGAACATCAGATATGCGCAGGAGGGGTTCAGACTCATGAGAGATTTACCGCAGGCCCATGAAATATGGCGTCATTTTAAAAATAATATGTACGAAATCATTACGATTGCAGAGCATACGGAAACAGGTGAAAAGTTCGTCATCTATAAAGCGCTGCAGGATACGATGAAGACCTACGCCCGTCCGCTGAAGGACTTCATGAGCGAAGTGGACAAGGCAAAGTATCCGAAGGCAGATCAGGATTTCCGCTTTGTTAAAGTAAAATAAAACGGCGCTTATAACGCCGTTGGGTACGAAATAAGCCGCAGGGCAACGCTTCGACGCGCCGCCTGCGGCTTATTTTTTGCTGTGTATGATGTGAAAGATATTAGCCCTTCGCTGCGATGCATTCGTTGAGATCGGCGATGAGAGCGTCTACATCGATGCCGTGGGCGCCGGCGCCCTGGCCAATCGTTTCAAAATGGGCGGCCATGCAGCCGACGCAGCCCAGACCGTATTGCTGGAATACTTCGAGAATCTGGGGGTATTTCTGAACCGCTTCGATGATGCCTGTATCTTTTGTAATTTCTGCCATGATACATCCTCCTTGGTATAGTCTTTTCCGTATGTTTTGAAAGAACTTCCGGATTGCATCCTATTATACCATACTTTTTCAGTTTTGTATTGCCTGTTTGCAGGAATTTCTGCGGCAGCCTATAGATTACCTTGCTGTGGGAAGGGGAGTCAAGGATATATGTAAAAAAAGCATAGTAAAAATGATACGATTAAATACATAGAAATATAAAAGTGGAATAAATCGGTATGCTTATATCGAATGTGCGATAGATGAAAATGGGGGAAATATTTTGCTTTGCGAAAAGATTCAGAAAATAGTAAGATATTAAATGAAAAAGTTAAAAATATTAAGAGAGCCTGGATAAACAGATGAGCGAAAGGAATAGCAAATTTTTTTGCTTGCAATAATTAAATAGTATGTTGCATTATTCGATACATGCATTATAATAATAACAAAGGTTATTCTTTACACTACTAAAAGGAAAGGAGCGCAAAGTAATATTGTATGCTGAATGCCGTTGGAGTATGCGGCATTCGTAATGTTTTCTGTTTTTATGTATGAAAGGGTGAATTTGGATTATGATGGTATTTTTGGCAGTACTGCCGCTGTTATGGCTTATCGTTGCCTTGTCCATTTTAAAAGTACCGGCATGGAAAGCCTGCGGGGTTGCAGCAATTATTTCATTCATCGTCGCCGTCGTGCCCTTCGGTAAGGAAGCTGGCATCATGGCAACAGGCGCGCTGGAAGGCGTTGCCTTGGCTATCTGGCCTATTTTGTTAGTTATTACGTCGGCTATTTTCACGTATAACCTCGTCGTCCGCACCGGCGCTATGGAAACGATTAAGACGATGCTGACGTCTGTAAGCTCGGATATGCGTATCCTGTCCCTCCTCTTGGCTTGGGGCTTCGGCGCCTTCATGGAAGGCATGGCTGGTTTCGGTACGGCCGTTGCAATTCCGGCGGCTATGATGGTCGGCCTCGGCTTTCATCCGCTGAAATCTATCCTGGCCTGCCTGGTTGCGAACTCCGTTCCGACGACCTTCGGCTCTATCGCTATTCCGACGACGACCTTGGCGACGTTGACGCATCTTGATTCCGTCGGCCTGGGCCAGTTCATTGCAATTCAGCTCTTTATTCTTAATACATTAAGCCCGTTCTTCGTAGTTATGATCATGGGCGGCGGCCCGAAAGCCCTGAAAGGCGTATTCATGCCGACCCTGATTTCCGGCTTGGCCCTGTCCGTTCCGGAATTGCTCATCAACATGGCTATGGGTCCTGAACTGTCCGTTATCGTTCCGTCGGCTATTATCATGGGCTCCATCGTCGTCTGCGCGAAGATCTTCAAGACCGACGATCCGGAATACCGCGTCGAAGCTGAAGTTCGTCAGATTTCTTCCAGCGAAGGTATCAGCGCGACCATGCCGTTTATCTTGATCTTCGTGTTGTTAATCATTACGTCTAAGTTCTTCCCGTTCATCAACGGCCCGCTCAGCGCATTTAAGACGTCTGTTCAGATTTATGCCGGCCCCGGCGCTTCCCCCTATACCTTCGTATGGGTTGCTACGCCTGGCATCATGATCTTCCTCTCGGCATTCCTCGGCGGCGCATATCAAAAAGCTGGCCTTGGCAAAATGCTCGGCGTTTTGGGTGATACGTTCAAAGGCCTGAAATTTACGTACATTACGATTATCTGCGTTGTCATGACGGCTAAATTGATGACGTACAGCGGCATGACCGCTGAAATCGCCGGCGCTCTCGTCGCTGCGACGGGCTCCATGTATCCGGCCTTTGCTCCTCTCGTAGGCGCTCTCGGCGCATTCATCACCGGTTCCGGCACGAACGCCAACGTCCTCTTCGGGCCCTTGCAGACGGCGGCTGCCGCGCAGATGGTTCCCGGCGACACGGGCTTGGCTATGTGGCTCGCAGCTACGAACTCCGCAGGCGCAGGCATCGGCAAGATGTTCTCCCCGCAGAGTATCGCTATCGGCATCGGCGCTGTTGCTCCGGCCTTGGAAGCTTATATTTCTGAAAAGAAAGTGGAAAGCGGCGAAGCGGACAGCCTGCGTCAGAGCATTCAGGCCAACGTCATTATGCAGAGCATTGCGAAGTACTTCGTTATCTATATCGTAGTCGCTGGCCTCTGCGCTTACTTCGGCTTGAGCATGTTCGTTCACTAAACACATACTTGAATAAGCAAAACAGGAATCTGCTTCGGCAGGTTCCTGTTTTTTTGATATCCGCTGCCTGTTTCTATTCCTCCTTATAATGAAGCTCGCTGCTTGCAGTTCCTGGAAGGCGAGAAACATATAATTGGCCAATGCTTTGTCTGTTGAAGACTGGCTGTTTAATTATTTTATGTGCTGCCGCTGCGGGGCGGCGGCGATGTCATAGGTTGTGCGTGTCATTGCGAGGATACGCCAAGACAGGGCTTTGAGGCGGCGCAGCGGCTGCCTTTTCCGTGATTTGCTGTCAAAATAACTTTGCAGAGGCAGGAGCTGTGTCCTGCCTTAGGTATGGGCTTTTCTTTTGCTGCCCGACAGGCGCGGCGAGGGATAAAAAATCGCTGCCTGCCGTAACGGACAGCAGACAGCGCATGTACCGGATTAATATTCCGGCGGCATATTTTTCTTGGTTCGCGGCATTTTCAAGGCGTCGCCCGGCGAATCGTGGTATTTTACGGACGGTCCTGTAAAGCCGCGGCCGACGACTTCCGAGGCGTCGCTGATGATCATGAAGGCTCCAGGGTCGATTTTGTTGACCAGTTCCTTGATCTTGGCGATTTCCGTCAGCTTGATGACGGCGTAGATAATGCGTTTATCCTGCATGGTATAAGCTCCCTGGCCGTACAGGTACGTCGCGCCGTGGCCGATGTAGCGCATGAGCAGGTTGGCGATTTCTTCCGCATGGTTGGAAATGATAAAGACCGATTTCCGCTGCTTCAGGCCGATGACGACCTTGTTGGTAATGAAGGCCGTAATATAGGTGCTGACGAAGGTGAGAACGGCCATTTCCAGGGAAAACATGTAGGCGGCGGCGACGAGGATGAGGGAGTTGATGACCATGACGACGTTGCCCATTTCCAGGGAATAGTATTTCTTTACGATGGCTCCGACGACGTCCAGGCCGCCGCTGTTGCCGTTGTATTTGTATAAAATGCCGAATCCCAGGCCCGATACCAGGCCGCCGGTGATGCTGGAGATCATCGGGTCCTTGACGATGTCCCACGTTGAAAGGAAGGCCGTCGCGTCGGCCAGTACGGAGAAGATAGCCGTGCCGACGATGCTGAGGATGGTATATTGCCGTCCCATGAATTTGTAGCAGGCAATCATAATCGGTATGTTGAGGGCGAAAATACCTACGCCGACAGGCAGGCCCACGGCGAAGTAAAACATGATGGCTACGCCGCCGATGCCGCTGCTGAGCAGGTGATGGGGGATGAAAAAGGCATTCATGCCGACGGTTACGATGAGACAGCCGATGAAGGAGGCAATATAGGGAATTGCCAATTGTTTCAGCGATGTGTCCTGTGTTGTTTTCATGTTCTTTGCTCCTGTAAAAATGCGGAAAGAATTGTAAAATAAAGAAAAAAACGGTATAATTAAAAGTAACGCCGCTGCATCAGTATGTACAGTGGCAATGGATAACAAGGGCCGTTTGCCGTTGTTGTCTCACATTATAACATAGGAATTTTTTAATTCAATACGGATTGCACATTTTGCATTCGAAATGGAGAGCTGGGAATGATAGAAGAGATAGGCTGCGGAAAAATTAATTTGGCCCTGGCGATTACAGGCCGGCGGGACGACGGATACCACGATATCGACACGATATTTCAATCTATCGGCTTGCACGACGTAATCCGCTTGGAAGAGGCAGATGAATTTTTGCTGACCTGTTCGAATCCGGCGCTGGCCTGCGACGAGACGAATTTAGCGTATAAAGCTTATAAAGCGCTGCTTCCGTACCGCCGCGGCCCGAAAGGCGTTCGCATTCATATCGAAAAGAACATTCCCGTTGCGGCGGGGCTGGCCGGCGGCAGCACGGACTGCGCAGCCGTGCTGCGGGGGCTCAATCGCCTGTGGCGACTGGGCCTGACGACGGAAGAGCTGTGCCGCATCGGCGCGTCTATCGGCGCCGACGTCCCCTTTTGCGTCTGCGGCGGGACGATGCGGGGCCGGGGTATTGGCGAGGTATTGACGCCGCTGCCGCCGCTGCCTGCGCGGCCTGTCCTCATCGTGCATCCGCCGGTGCCGGTCTATACGGGGAAGGCCTACTCCTTATTCGACACGATGCCCCGTTTGCAGGGCGTAGCCGTAGACGAGGCGGCGAAGGCCGTAGAAGCCGCCGATTTTGAAGGGCTGGAAGCCCATATGGGCAACACCTTTGAAGAACTGGTCATTCCCGACGTGCCGATGATAGACACGTGCCGTGCCATGCTGCGCCGTCAGGGCCTGCGGCCTCTCATGGCCGGCAGCGGGCCCACCGTATTTGCCCTGGTGCCGCCGTCGGCATCGGCCGGCGACATATACCAGGCCGTTGCGGCAGAGGCGAAAGACCGGGGAATCGATGTATATATAAGTTCGTTAGTGGAAGGAAATGGCGAGCCATATGAAGAAAACGACGGGATATAAATTAGAGCCCATTCAGTTAGACGTATATAGACCGTTGCGCGATGTCGTCAGCGACGTGCTGCGCCAGGCCATTAAGGACGGCGTGCTGAAGCCCGGCGAGCGGCTGATGGAAATCCGCCTGGCCGAGGAGCTGGGCGTGAGCAGGACGCCGATTCGCGAGGCCATCCGGAAATTGGAGCAAGAAGGGTTTGTCGTCATGGTGCCCCGGCGCGGCACCTATGTGGCCGATATTTCGCTGAAGGATATTTCCCAGGTTTTTGAAATCCGCGGCGCCTTGGAAGAGCTGGCCGCCGGCCTGGCCGCCGAGCGCATCACGCCGGACGAGCTGGAGCGTCTGGAACGGATATTGGTGGAAATCAACGAATACATGGCTCACGACGACTTTGATAAGATCGTCGACGCCGACGTCCGCTTTCATGACGTCCTGTACCAGGCCAGCCGGAATCAGCGCCTCGTCGACATCCTGCATAATCTGAGAGAGCAGATGCTCCGCTTCCGCTCCATATCCATGCATTATCCGGGCCGCCTGGCGGCTACGTGGGAAGAACACCGGCAGATGGTGGAAAACATTGCCAACCATAACAGCGCCATGGCCCGCAAGGTAGCAAAGAAGCATATGGAAAATTCGGAAAAGACCCTGCTCAAGGGCATCAGTCAGGACGAAGAGTCGGCTCGTCAGATTCATGAATTGTTTCCCCATTCGTAACGGCTGCGGCCGGTAAAGAGGGCGATCGTATGCTGCATTCGTTTGTGCATTTTGTCAGCTTAGTCAGAAATAAAGAGAAAAATATGGACGAGTACGAACATTTTTTGTGCGTGCTGACCATCGTCTTGTTCGTACTGTTGCTGGTGCGCTCCTTAGTCGCCTTGTACATGGGACGATGGAATTTATTTACAGATATATGAGGAAGGCTTGTTAATTATTGTTATATAAAGGGGATATGTGCATGAAAACTTTTTCGCTTCCCTGCGGCAAAGGGACACAAACCGTTTCGTTGGAAGAAAGCCATATGTTATACGACCTGCACGGCAACGACGTAGCTGTCGCCGCCGATGAACAGGCCGCAGTACGCCAGGCCCTGCGCCAGCCTGTAGGCAGCGCGCCCCTGCGCGACGTCATCCAGGCCGGCGATACCGTGGCCATCATCGTCAGCGATATTACCCGCCTGGTCCATACGGATATCATGCTGCCGGTTATCGTAGAGGAATTGAACTCCATCGGCGTGAAGGACGAGCAGATCACCGTCATTACGGCCCAGGGCACCCATCGGGCCCATACGCCGGAAGAAGACGCCATCGTCTGCGGCCAGGAGATGGCGAAGCGCCTGCGCATCGTCAACCACGACTGCCGCAACGACGAGGCTTTGACCTGCATCGGCACGACGACCTATGGAAACGACGTATATATCAACGCCGAAGCGGTTAAGGCTGATAAGGTCATTTTGACCGGCTCCGTGTCTTTCCATCCCATGGCTGGATTCGGCGGCGGGCGAAAGGCCGTGCTGCCCGGCATTGCCGGATACGACACGATTATGCGCAATCACGCCATGGCCTTGACAGAAGACGTCGGCGGCGGCTGCAATCCCTTATGCGAAACGAGCCTGCTGGAACACAACCCCCTTCATGACGACATGCGTCAGGCGGCGGAAATGCTGAACCCGGCCTACCTGGTCAATACGGTGTTTACGGCCGACGGCGAGTTATACGAAGTCGTAGGCGGCCACTGGTACGAAGCGTGGAAAAAGGGATGCGACGATTTACTGCGCATTGCCAGCGTTCCGATTCAGGAGCTGTCGGACGTCACGATCGGTTCGGCCGGCGGATATCCTAAGGACATGAACCTGTATCAAAGCATGAAGGCCCATATGAACTCCGTCTTTGCGACGAAGCCCGGCGGCATTATGATTTTCACCTTAGATTGCCCGGACATTAAGGAACCGGCTATTTTTACCAATTGGTTTTTCCGCAGCAACATGGAAGAGTTTGAACGGGATTTGCGCGCTGATTTCTCGATTCCCGCCTTCGTGGCCTTTAAATCGCGCTGCATCATCAATTCCATGAAGCAGGTATATGTCGTTACCCGGCCGGAAAACTTTGATATTATCCGCCAGAGCGGCCAGATTCCGGCGGCGACGCTGGAAGAAGCCTGGACTATGGCGCAGGAAGAATTGAAGCGGGAAGGAAAGGACGACTATACGGTGACCGTTATGGGACACGCCTCGGCTACCTTCCCGGTACTGCAGAAATAAGACAGACGGGCTGACCCGAAGCGAACTGCTTCGGGTTATACGTTTTACTCATGATTTATGCATAAAAATCATGGTTAGGAATGATAAAACTGTATAGTCTTTTTCTGGGCAAGGCAAGACAAATGAAATGGCCTGTATTATAATAAGCGTATTCAACTGATTTGTTGCAGCTGCAGAAACGGAAGTTGCAGTATATCGTAAAAAAGGGGATGCAGTTAGTTATGAAACAATATAATCCGGTTACAGAAGAAGTCGTCAAGGCTCTTCAGGACGTCGTCGGGGAAAAATACGTCAAAACGGCGCCCGACGTATTAGATGTGTATAAATCTGACGAAAGCCTGGCGCCGTCGTATTGGCGCACGCCGGAAGTCGTCGTGCTGCCGGCCAATACGGAAGAAGTGGCTGAAATCGTCAAGATCGCTAATAAATACAACGTTCCCGTTACGCCGCGAAGCGCCGGCACCAGCGTCAGCTGCGGCGCCGTGCCGGTATATCATGGCATCGTCCTGCTGATGGAACGGATGAACCGCATTTTGGAAGTCAATGAAGAAGGTATGTACATGGTTGTCGAAGCAGGCGTGCGTACGATCGATATCCAAAATTTGGCTAAGTCCAAAGGCCTGCTGTACGCCGGCGACCCGTGCAGCTCCGACAGCTGCCTCATCGGCGGCAACCTGGCTACCAACGCCGGCGGCAACAAAGCTGTGCGCTACGGCACGACCCGTCATCAGGTATACGCTATTGAAGTCGTCCTGCCGAACGGCAAGATCGCTAACCTCGGCGCGCCTTTGAAGAAATGCTCGACAGGCTTCTGCCTCGACCAGCTGGTCATCGGCTCGGAAGGCACGCTGGGCATTATTACAAAGGCGACGCTGAAGCTCGTGCCCCTGTGCCCGTACCGCCTCGACGTATTGGCCGTCTTTACCGATCTGGGCAAAGCTACGGCCCTGGTACCGAACTTGATTAAGGCCGGACTCAATCCGACGTCCGTCGAATTTATGGATAACAACTTCGTCCGCAGCGCCAGCGATTACAGCGACCTGCGCCTGCCTCATTATGAAGACGGTTACTACGATATCATTTCGATTGAAACGTTCAATGAAGACGAACTGGACGACAAGATGGAAAAATTGGCGGCCATTTGCGAAGCCTGCGGCGCAACGGACGTCGTAGAAGCCGACGACAGAGTGTGGACAGTTCGCCGCAACTGCCTGGAAAGCACGCGGGTGTTCTCCAAGGTCGCCACGTCGGAAGATTTGGTCGTACCGGTCACGAAGATTGCCGACTGCATACAGTCCTTAGTCGAAGAAAGCAAGAAATACGACTTCCGCGTATTCTGCCTGGCTCACGCCGGCGACGGCAACCTCCATTTCCAAATCCTGAAATGCGATATGAGCGATGAAGAATGGGAAAAACAGCTGGAAGAATTCCGCGACGTCGCCTATAAATACGTATACGGCTTAGGCGGCCGCTTGTCCGGCGAACACGGCATCGGCTTTAAGCGCCTCGACTACATGGAAAAATACACCGACCCGGTAGAGCTGGAACTCATGAAGTCCATTAAACGGGCTATCGACCCCAACTGGATTTTAAACCCCGGCAAGGTCATCAGCGCCGACTAATGTTCTGGAATAGATAAGCAAATACGCAGCGCCCCGATAGGAAATCGTGAAGACATGATTTCCTATCGGGGCGTTTTTTGTTATGTGAAAGGTCCTTTCATGAAATTGGACATATATTTGACGGCATGAAGGGCAAAAATACAGTCAATGGCCGAAAGGAATGGTATAATAGTATATATGTGAGATAACGGTAATTTGTCGGATAGAGGAGCGTGACGATACAGTTGACAAAACTAGATATAAAGAATCTATTTAACCCGCAGCATATCCTCCATGTCGGCAACATGCGGGCGAAATTTTTTGCCAGCGGCAGCTTTGACGGCATTACAGACGTGCGGGAGGAAATTTTACATGGCTGGAAAGTATCCTACGACAGAGGCTACCGTACGCCTGATTTCAAAAAGCCCGTCGTGACGGACCTGTACCTGCGCACGCAGAAGGAGGAAGAACTGCTGGCCATCGCCGTGCCGTATATGGAGCGTCTGTATACGTTTTTGCAGAACGACACCTTTTGGATTACCCTATTGGATCGCGACGGCGTCATCTTAAAGCTGGTAGGGTCGGATACGATGCTGAAGGAGCTGGCGGCGACAGGCCTGATCGAAGGCTCCAATCGGGGAAGCGACGCGCCCTACGGCGGGCTGTTTCACTTGGTCTTTACGTATAAAAAGCCCTTTATCCTGGTATCGACGGAGCATGCCTCGTCTATTGACGACAACCTGGCCGGCGGCGCCTGCCCTATCGTCGACCCAGAGACGAAGGAGATTTTAGGCTTTATCGCCGTATCGGGCCATTGGTGGTATTCCCATCTGCATACGCTGGGATTGGCCGTCATCGCGGCGGAAGCCATTTCCAAGCAGTATGCATTGGAAAAAGCGACGAAGCGCTTGTACGCTATGAGTCAATCCCTAAAAAAGTAAACTCCCGGCTATATACGACGCTGGACAGCATTAAGACGGGCATCATTTACTGTAATGAAGAGGGAACCGTCAAAGTCATCAATGAAGGCGCTGTGAAATTGCTGGGAATTAAGAAGGACTTGAAGGATGTGCCGGGAACGAACGTCTGCCCGTATTTTGACTCGAAGCTGTCTATGGATAAAATCGCCGCCAATACGAAGAACGGCGAAACGTACTGCTACGAGCTGGTCAGCTCGGGTTGCCCCGATTTTGTCTACAAACGGAACTACCTGCTGTACTGCTATATCCGCCGCATCAATATCGGCGAAAAAGAGCAGGAATATATTATTACCCTGTCGAAGCAGACCGAAGCCCATCTGAATGCGACCAAGATGATCTATGCCGAGCCGACGTTCAGCTTCGACGACATTATCGGCTCGTCCGACGCGATTCGCCAGGTGAAAACCATCGCCGAACTAGGGGCGGCCCATAATCCGTCGATTTTAATTACCGGCGAGAGTGGAACGGGGAAGGAATTGTTCGCCCAGTCCATTCACAACGCCAGCAGCCGGCGGAATGGCCCCTTTGTGGCGATTAACTGCGGCGCCATCCCGCGGACCCTCATAGAAAGCGAGCTCTTCGGTTATGAAAAGGGCGCCTTTACCGGCGCCGATAAGAAGGGGCATCCGGGCAAGTTTGAGCTGGCGAATGGCGGCACCTTGTTTTTAGACGAAATCGGCGACATGCCCTACGACGTCCAGGTGACGCTGCTGCGCGTGCTGCAGACGCAGACGGTGACGCGCATCGGCGGCACGAAGCCCATACAGATCGACGTCCGCATCGTGTCGGCTACGAACAAGGATCTGCGCAAGTGCATTGAAAACCATACCTTCCGCGAAGATTTGTATTACCGCCTCAACGTGTTTACCATTCCCTTGCCGCCGCTGCGGGAACGGGGCCGGGACATAGAGGAAATTGCCCGGTATTTCTTGACAGTCTATAATAAAATTTACAATAAGCACGTCGCCGACATATCGGAAGACGTCCTTCGGGCCTTTCACGCTTACCGGTGGCCCGGCAATATCCGGGAACTGGAAAACGTGATGGAACGAGCCGTTATCTTGTGTAAACGGGACTATGTCACGCTGATAGATATTCCCGACGCCATTGGGCGGAGGGCTGATGAGGCTGCGCCGCCGCTGGCCGTAGGCTGGCCCCTGCGGCATGAAAGAGAACGGATCGAATCGGCCTTGAAGGAGCATAAGGGAAATATGTCCCATGCGGCGAAGGGGCTTGGGATGAGCCGGCCGACCTTGTACAAGCGCGTCAAGGAGTATGGCATCGATAAACGAAATTTTGAGTGACGAAATGAATAAGCCAGTACTTGCAGCCTACTGCCAGTACTGGTTTTTGTTGTCGCCGAATAGGCATGATAAAACCCCTAGTTACACTAGGGGTAGACATATACTCCTTATAGAAAAAGAAAGAACCTCCTATGATACAATGGAAATGGTCTGGCAACCACATCCCTGTATAGAATAGGAGGTTCTTGTCAATGAATGACGTAAAAAGTTTATCACATAGCAAGTGGAGATGTAAATATCATATTGTATTCGGACAGTGTCAAGTTGTTGTGGGTATATATTTGACAGAAACCTCTTGGCATGTAAATCCAGCCTTTTAGTATCTAATGTATATGGTGATATCCACTGTTTTGGATATCTTTCATCCATCTTCCGTGTAATGCGCCTTCGCTCCCCGGCATATGGAAGCTGTGCTCTGCATCATACACGCAGTACGGCAGCCGCCGGCGTCGGCATTGCCGCGTCAGTTCCTGTGGATTCAGGTCTGGTACTGTATTGATGGTTTTCTTCGTCAGGCAATCCAAGGCATAGCGCCACACGTCGCCGCCGTTTTCTGCCAACGTCCGCAATCGGGCAATCCGTTCCGCCCCATCCTTACTCCAGCCCATTCCACGTGAGCTCAGCCGGGCCGACAGGATATGACTGACATGCCCTTCCGTACTGCTGGCGAATGTCTCCCGGTGCTGCAGCCAGTCCCGAATTCCTTCCCAATGGTTTAGGATATATTGTTGACCTTTGCGAATCGCCTTTCTCCGATACGGACGGTGC